>CANRHM010000001.1 GCA_947630415.1 uncultured Bacilli bacterium
TGGCTCTTTGCTAGAGATTACCATGTTGGCTTCCCACCAACTATATATTACACGCCGAACTGACGCACCACCTACTTAAAGTATACCATTAAAAACAAAAGAAAAAAAGGAGATTAAACTCCTTGATTATGTTGATTTACGACATCTATTCTTTGGGCAACTACTTCTACCGGTTTTGGTTTATCTTTTTTCTTACTTAATAGCAAGAAAATATTAGCAGCACTTAGCCCATATAACATAATTTGAAGTGGTGCAATCATATCGGAATAGTAATCAAAGTTTATATCATATCCTTGCTGAATTCCCGAAATCATAAATGGATCTGCAACTGCACGAATACCACAGTAGATAAATAAAGCAAATACTAAGCAACAAACAAAATTATAAAAGAAATTATCGTTTACTACTTTTTGCCTATAAATAAGATTTATCATAAATAAAATCAAAATGACTATATAAGGTAAAAATACCGAAACAGATTCAACTAAACTCTTTTCTAATCGCTTATACATAAATAAGATAATATAAAGTGTCAAACCTAGACTAACTAAAAGAAGCACCGTCTTCAATACGTTTAATACTTTATTCAAAAGATAATCCATCGTCATTATTTAGCCCCCTCCATTTCTTCTCTAAGAAAGTTTGATAATTCTTCGGTAAGAGCAGCAACATCACTATAAGCATCCATAACCTCAGTAAAAGAATTGGATACTTCATCATAGGTAATGGCTGAAATATAAGTGGTGAAATGGTAACTACTATTATTTAAAAGACGACTTTTTAAACCGCTGGTTTTTCTTGCTAACTCCTTAATATAAAGACCTAAAACTTTTTCGTTTTGTAATAAGAAAGTGTTGGTTATTTCTTTTTCACTAGCAGAAGCAAACCAAGAAAGATTGCTAAGACATTTTCCTACAGCTTCATTTTCATAAGATTCTCTTAAATAATATACATCCACGATATTTACTTGTTTTTTATCTAGCGTATTAGTTAACGTATCATTGCTTAAAGCCGCAACACAAGTGTTAAGTTTTTGATAAGCTGTTTGAGCCTGAGAGCTAGTTAAGGATCCTTGATAAGTATTTGAATTGATACTAGCAAGATTATTTTTCGTATTTTGTACAGAAGTTAGGTAAGAATCAATAATCGAAGTTCGATAACTAGAAGAAATGGTATAAACTTTACTAATCTCCGATTGGTGATACATATTGATAAGTAAAAAGAATGAGGCAAAAGCAAAAACCAATCCCATTAGTGAATAGGCAATAATTTGACAATACTGTTTTAAAAAATCAATCATATAATTTGCTCCTTTTTATTTTTTTTATTTTTAGGAAACCAAGGTTACTTTATAATGGTAATGCTTATTCGCCCAAGAAGTATCATAAGCATCCATCTTTACCCAAATACGAAGTGCAAATTCATAAGTCTTATTCCCTGGAATAACACCTTCTGATAAAATGTTCATTTGAAGATCAGATAAGTTACCTGAAGCCACGACTTTAGCATCTCTTGTTAATTGGTAACGAAGTTGACTTCGATCTAACAAGGTAGAAGTAGTACAACCATCTTTAATTTCACCAAGAGGCAAGTCTTCAATTAATAGTCTGTATTTCCCTTCCGTTTCACTCTTATTTGTTACGGTGAAAAGATACGGATTAATGGCACTTCCATCTTCATCCGATAAAGGATTGGCTTCCACTAAAGTAATTCCTTCTCCATTATCTTTTATAGAAACTTCTAGTACAGGAACTCCACCACTCAGATTCTCTGGCGTCATAAATGCATAAGAGAAACTAAAGATTAAACATAATCCTATTAATAACACGAACATAATAACAACAGGATAAGTAAGGAACCTATTATCTTGTTCTTCTTCATTTTTAATTTTAATTTTTTCTTCCATTTTAACCTCCCATGGATACTTTATCTTTTCTATTTTTCGGATAAATCCGTATGACATCTTTATAGACTTCATTGCTTATTTTAACAGTTTCTTTTTCTTTTTTTGTCGAAGGTTCGATTAAAATAACATCTTTATAAATTTCATTTACTTGCATAACCTCAATATTGAGTAATAAGGCCTCTTCTTGTTCTTCTATGATTTCTTTATCAGACACAATAGATAAGTTAGTTAATAAATCATAGTCTTCTTCCTCGACTGGTTCAACCATAGGAATAGCCTTAAATGGATCTTCCTCTTTTGTTGATCTACCCTTGATGGTATTTGCTTTATCCTTATTTTCTTCTAAAGCCATTTTCTTTCTAGTAGAGCGAATAAACACAGCTACTAATTTAACAAGGTCATAAACAATAATAGCTAAGCAAGGTAGAACAATAGCGATGATCCAACCATAAGAAGTAGATAAAAATTCTTGTAAATAGCCTAATTTAGGAATTTTAAATATGACTTTTCCTAAAATATTTTCTTGAGGTACGATCCAAGAGTCCTCCACATTGTTGTTATCTCCTTGAGTACGATATCGATAATTACCATTTGCATCTTGGTCACGTCCAACAACACGGTGCGTAACGGTTGCTCCATAATGCATAGGATCATGTGTTACAAAAGTAATGACATCTCCTACTTGTATAGAAGAGGGCAAAGCTTTAACATCCACGACTGCATCTTTAACTAGAATCGTAGGTTCCATACTATTGGTAAGAATAACATAGGCACTTAGAAGTGGTGAAACATAATGATCTTTATTAATATTTTGCTTTTCTTCTACAAAGTAGACTACTACTGTGATCGCAATTAAAATTAATATAAGTAAAATAGAATACATGAAAACAGATGCAATAAAGTGCAACGCTCTTTTAACATAATCAAATGCTTTCATTAATGCACCCCGATTCTATTCACTCTACTATACATGATAGCAAAAAAAAAGATTTTTTACAATAGAAAAGAAACATATCGACTATGTTTCTTAACTTATTTTACTTAGCTGAAGTTGCCACTAAATTAACTTTAGCTGAGAATGTTTTGTTGCTATAATCTTCGGCATATTGTCTAACCCACAAACGTAAACGATATTTTTCATTATAACCAGGTTCTTCAATTTTTCTAGTAAATAACATTTTACCATCAAACTCATTGCTCTTAAAATCTTCATATTGACTATATACTTTAACGCTTCCTAAATACAACGTTTCTGGCACAGCAATTTCTCTATTTCCCTTTAAATTCGTTACATATACTTTAACGTCCGGATCTAAAAGCGTAGAGGAAGCCATTTTTTCTAAGATAACTTTATACTCTAAAGGATTTCCTTCTCTTGGATTACCAGTAACTTGAAAATCAAAATAAGTATGATTTCCTACCATTACTTTACCTTCTTCATCGGTCATTGGAAAAGCATTGGTAATATAGATTCCGTTAGCAGGAAAATATCCTCCACTTCCACCGGAACCAGATCCTGAGCCCGATCCAGAACCCGAACCTGTTCCATCACCTTGAGCTCCACTATTATCCGAATAAGAAAATAAAATATCTCCTGTTTGAATGGTATTATTAGAAGTACTACTTCCACCATCCATTCCTAGATAATCTCGTTGAAAAGCAAATGAAAAAGTCATTAATCCAGAAATCAATAAAATAAATAAGAATATAAATAAATAAATATTTTTTCTAGAGGTCTTTGTTTCTTCTTGTTCAATATCAATATTAATGTCCTTTTTATCCATACCTCTTCACCTCTATTATAAGAGTACCACATCTAAATCATTAATTCAAGTAAATATCGTAAAGAAAAAACACTCCGAAGAGTGCTTTTTTAACTAAATTATTGTTGGTCTTTAGCAACGACATTTATTTTAACAGTGAATGTTTTTCCGTTAGTTCCTTTTTGGAATGTGTTACCCTCAACGCTACATTTACCTGCTGCTGGAACTTCTTCTTGCACTTGATCTGATTTTACACAAGCATCATTTGTCATTTGAGTTAAGTTGCCATTACCTTCATTTTCGGTAGTTTTATAGCCATCTTCAGCCAATCCACTTTTGAGATAATAACGATCAGAGAACCACATTTGGAATTTGTAATAATGTGTTGCTTCTGCTGCACTTACGGATTCACCAGTCGATGTGAAAGTACCTGAACCTAAAACTTTTTGAGCTTTTAGACTGCTATCAGAAATTAGTTGATCACCTTTAGCATCTTCTAAAGAATCAAAGAAAGTTGGTTTTACAAAATCAGAATAACTTTTAGCAGCGGTTTCATCTTTTAAAAGGCGTAAACGAACATACTTTGAATCCAATGTTTCATAGTTTGCTGGATCACTCGTCTCTGCAACAATAATATCATAATCAATTGTTAATTTACCATTTAAAGTAGATGCAACAGTAAATTCAAATTCACCTTTTTCGTCGTCACTTAGATTAGTTAATGCAGTTCCTGTAGCATCAGTATCTGAAATAGGCATTGCATTTGTTAAATTGACACCGTTCCCAGTTTCATTATAACTGAATACCAAAGTACCTGTACTAATAGTATTAGTAGTTGTTCCTTGTTTTGAATAAGTAAAGAATGCGAATGACACTCCTACTACTGCAACTACTAAAATAGCAACTGCTAAAACTGATAATAAAACTTGACTTGTTTGATGATTATTATTCCTTTCTTCATTCATTTTTCTCTTATCCTCCTTATCATAATTAGATTATAGTAAAAGTTACCCCCCCCCGTCAAGGGTTTTGACACAAAAATATTTTTGTTGACAAAAAAAGTATCCATAATGGATACTTAATTTTTTATTATGCAGCGTCTTTAGCATTTACATCTAATCGAACGACGAAAGTTTTTCCATTGGTACCTTTATCAGCTTCATTGTATGAAGCAGTTGCTTTTTCTGTTCCATTTTGTCCATATATTGGATCATCGCAAGGAATTTTTTCTTCACCTTCCATATATTTGGTATTTGTACACATATCAGGTGTCATCATTGTATCTTTAGTTGTTCCAGACTCTACATTATCCATATATTTTGTTGCAAACCACATTAAGAAACGATATTTATGAATTTGCTCTGTTCCAGCTTCTGCTGTTCCTGTAAACTGTCCATTAGCTAAAAGTTTAGCTTCAGAATTTTCTTGAGCATTATCCAATTTAACGAACCATTGTGGTGCTAGTTTTACCGTAGAATATGTACCTTCTTTATCTCCTCCATACAAAGCAACTTTAACGTATTTTGGATCTAGATGGTATCTTTCTTCTACATGATCAGTAGTCGATTTTTCAACAGTAATATCTTTAACACTTATTTCATAATTGATGGTCATTGTTCCAGAAATAGTAGATGTTACACTGAAATCAAAATAACTATTTTCAGAAGCACCAACTCCGGTTGAAGGATCCGTCGTTGGAATAGCATTTTCTAATTTAATTCCAGGGGCTTCCTCCTCATATTTAAATACTAATGATCCTGTGCTAATGGTGTTGGTAGTTGATCCTTGTTTTGAATACGTAAAGAATGCAAATGACACTCCTACTACTGCTACCACCAAAATAGCTACGGCTAAAACTGATAATAAAACCTGATTTGTTTGATGACTGTTATTGTTTTTTTCTTCGTTCATCTTTTCTTATCCTCCTTATCATAATTAGATTATAATAAAGTTAACCCCCCCAGTCAAGTAATTTGACATAAATTTTTTTATTGACAAAAAAAGAATGCTCTAAGCACTCTTAACTTTTTTACCAACCCCAACGAAGTATTTCGTAGGAAATATTATATTGCCTACCAATAGGAGCTGTAACTTTTTCTGATTCAAATAACAAATCCATGGTTAATCCTTTAATAGCACTTCCACGATCTAGTGCAATCGCTATAATAGGTTCGCTACTAAAGTTAAAGTTTGATATTTTTACAATAGTTCCACAAGGAATCACTGGATCGGTTGCTACAATTCGTATAGTTCCATACGTTGCATCGTTAAAATAGATATTTCCATCTCGTACGTCCTGTCTTGGAGGGCATCCTACTCTTCCACCACATCCTTCACAGTCTGGTCCATATCCTGTAATAGTTCCTGTAAAAGTAATAGGACCAATTGGGCCTTGCTCTTCGATTTCAGCAAGACTTGATACATATAAAGGTTTATTACTATCTAATATTGCATTGTATTTCGATACAATATGAATAGCTTCTAAAGACTTGGTACGATTTATATTATCTGTTTTAATTACTTCACGTTGATTACCAGAAGCAATAATTAAAAGAATTACTGCTATAAAGGAAATGAGAAGAAAACGATTCTTCATGGCTACTAAAAATTGTCTCATATCACACCTCTATTGTTAAATAGAGCATATCACATCTTTTTCGTTAAGTCAAATAAACGATGGGTATTTGTTAAAGTTATTTTAGATACGTCTTCTAGTGTGATTTCTTTAATATCGGCGATTCTTTGAGCAATAACAGGGATATTCCAAGGACCATTCTTTTTTCCTCGATAAGGTTCGGGAGCTAAATAAGGACTATCGGTCTCTAATAATATTTTTTCAAGAGGAAGTTCTCTAACCATTTCATGAAGTTTACTATTTTTAAAAGTCACTACACCTCCGATTCCAAAATAAAAACCTAATTTTAAAAAGGCTTTAGCCATTTCTAAACTTTCATTAAAACAATGAAGAACACCTATGACTTTATATTCTTTAATAATATCGTAAGTATCTTGAATAGCATCCCTCGTATGAATGACTACCGGAAGCTTGTATTTTTCAGCAAGTGCTAATTGTTTCTTAAATAAATCGATTTGTTTATCTCTATTTTCTTTTCCATAATGGTAATCAAGTCCTATTTCACCTACTCCAACACAAAGATGATTCTTTATCTGTTCTTCTAAAAACATTAAATCATCATCTGTTACAGAGTCTGCACAATCAGGGTGATACCCCAGTGTTAAATATACATCTTTTTCTGTAGAGGCTATCTTTAGAACTTCTTCGATTTCTTTTCTATTACAACCACTTACAATAAAAGGGGAAACTTGATTTTTTCTTGCTTCATTTAAAACTTCTTGATAATCCTCATAACTATCGCTTCCTAAATGAAAATGGGTATCAATAAACATACAATTCCTTCTTTCAACAATAGTATACCATAGAAAAAGAATGACTAAAAATCATTCTTTACTTAATACTACATAGTACGTAAAACCAAAAAATAGAATTACGCCAAAAGTGAAGTCTAACATGCATCCATTAATAAAAGGAAGTACTTTAATTATAATGGAAATCAGCACACATCCTAATAAGGTGTTTCTAAGGCTTCGTTTCATGTGTAATAGTTTCATCGTCTTGTTCCCTTTCTATTCTTTTTAAGCGACTACTTTCTCACTATAGCATAATAGAAAAAGGAAATAAAAGTTTTTTCTTCTTTATTTTAAGAGTTTACACTTGCTTTTGACAAGGAAGCATTAATCTCTTCCATTTTCTTATCTTTATCGATTCGCATGAAGATTGGTTTTGCTTCTTGTACTTCATAGGCATTATCTTCTTTATAAGTTAACGTATCGTCCGTAGTTCCTAATTGATTTAAGATTTCTTTGCTGGTATCTGGTAAGAAAGCTTCTAGTAAATTAGCACATACACGAATAGATTCTAACAAATTGTATAATACAGTTGATAGACAATCTTTTTGACTTTCATCTTTAGCAAGTGCCCAAGGCGTGGTATCATCAATATATTTATTGCTGTTACGTAATTGGTTCATAATTTCTTCTAGTGCATTTCCTACTTCTAATTTATTCATTTTTTGATCGACTAAATTAGGAAGATTCTTAATATGATCAATAAAGTTGGCATCAAATTCAGTTTCTTGATTCGTACGACTTACCTTTCCATCAAAATATTTATGGGCCATCGAAATCGTTCTATTTACAAGGTTTCCTAAAACATTAGCTAGATCACTATTGTAACGTTCAATGAGTAGATCATACGTAATGTTTCCATCGTTTGCAAAAGGCATCTCATGTAAAACATAATAACGAATAGCATCAACGCCAAATAAATGAACCAAGTCATCGGCATACATAACATTACCTTTACTCTTACTCATTTTATCGTCTTGGAAAAGCATCCATGGATGACCAAAGACTTGTTTTGGCAAAGGTTCTCCTAGAGCCATTAAAATAATAGGCCAATAAATAGTATGGAAACGAATAATATCTTTACCAATTAAGTGTAAGTCACAAGGCCACCACTTGTTGTACTCTGGACTACTTCCATCAACATCATAACCAATATTGGTAATATAGTTGGTTAGGGCATCAATCCAAACATAGACTACATGTTTTGGATCAAAATCCACGGGAATTCCCCAAGAGAAACTAGAACGTGAAACACATAAATCTTGAAGACCTGGTTTAATAAAGTTATTAATCATTTCATTTTTTCTAGATTCAGGTTGAATAAACTCTGGGTGCGATTCGATATAATCAATTAATTGGTCTTGGTATTTGGATAATTTAAAGAAATAAGCTTCTTCTTCGGCTTTATGAACTTCTCTTCCACAATCGGGACATTTTCCATCTACTAATTGACTTTCGGTAAAGAAAGATTCACAAGGGGTACAATATAGCCCTTTATAAGTTCCTTTATAGATATCTCCTTGTTCATAAAGTTTCTTAAAGATTTTTTGTACCTTTTTAACATGTTCAGGATCCGTTGTTCTTACAAAACGATCATAGCTCGTGTTCATAATATCCCAAATCGCTTTGATTTCACCTGCTACTTCATCGACATAAGCTTGAGGGGTAACACCTTTTTCTTTGGCTTTTAACTCAATTTTCTCACCGTGTTCATCGGTTCCCGTTTGAAAATAAACTTCATATCCTTTTTTTCTTTTGTATCTTGCAATCGCATCTGCTAAAACAATCTCATAGGTATTTCCAATATGAGGTTTGGATGAAGTATATGCAATTGCCGTACTAATGTAAAATTTTTCCATTTCTTTTTCCTCCTAAAAAAAGATGACTTATTATGTTAAGGACGGATCTTTTTCCGCGGTACCACCTTAATTTATAATAAATCATCTTATTATACACTTTCTAAAGTTAACGCCTATCTTACGTTTTCGCCTACCTATCGACGAAAAAGTTCCGAAGCCATATCCTACTTGAGTCATCTTTCCTTGCTTTCACCTAACCAAGGTCTCTTTCTTAAAGAATCAGTCACAGGACTCTTCATCAAAACTTTTGAATATGGCTAGATTATAACATAATTCAAATTATTGTTCAAGATGTTTCGATAAAAATTGCGTGATAATCGTAACCATGTGTTTTTCAGTATCGGTAATATTTTTCTCTGGTTCATAAAGAATAACTTTTCCTACTGCATCTCCGTTTACTAGAATAGTTGATCCATAGAAGTATCCCTCTTCAAATAGTCCATCCGATATTTCAAACTTTGTCTTAAGATGGGAATTTAATTCTTTCTTATCGACAATGTTCTCTTCTAAGGTTCTAGATAGACTTCTTCCTAAATATTTTTTCTTTAATGGAAGAGAGCAACCTAACACTTCATCTCGATCCGTAATAATAACGGAAGCATTTAATGATTGATATACAGCATCGGCCAAAGCTTGTGAAATGTCATCCATATCGTTCATTGGTGAATACTTCTTTAAGGCAATCATATCCTTATCTACAAAAATTTCCAATGATTCCCCATCTCTGATTCGTAAACTTCTGCGTATTTCTTTAGGAACGACGATTCTACCTAAATCGTCTATTCTTCTAACAACTCCGGTTGTTTTCATAAAATCCCCACTTTCCTTACAATATCTAGTTTTCCAACAAAAAGAATGTTTATACCTAGAATATATTTTTTTACTTTTTACTGCTTCATAAATATTATAAGCATTTTTTAGACGATTTTCTTTGGAAATATTTACCAATAGTTTACAAACGTTTAAAAATAAGGCTTTTGAGGCCTTATTTTTTAATTGTTGTTTGGTAGATTGTGGAAATGTTTGTAGTTATCGAGAGCATTATTAATGAGTGTTTGATTTCGAATATGCATTTGTTCTGTCGTACGATTCACTAATCTTCTTACTAAATTATCTTTTAAATAGTTCATGGTACGTTCTAAAACAAAAGAATTTTTTTCTATAGGCATCTCTTTTTGACAAAGGATTTCCAGTAAAGGGAAAACATCATTATCAATGTAAGTAATCAAAACGTTCTTTAAAAAAGTCTCAAAATCACTTTTGGTAGAAACAATATACGAACAGTAGTCATCAAAAGTAGCAATGGTAAGGGAATTAGCCATGGCAAGAAGTTCTTTTTGTTTGTCTTTAATGTATTTTTTCGTCTCTTTAATATAAATTTTACCTAAAGAAATCAAAATTTCATTTTGTTCATTACTTTTAAAATCAGGATTAGCATCACAAAAAATAGAAAGCATTTTTGATTTTGCTCCAACCATTTCAAAATCTAAAATATTTTGCAAACTTAACGTAAGACTATCTAAATTGTTACTGATATCTAATTGTAATTTACGTTTTAATATTTCTAAATTCTTTTCTTGAAATTTTTGTTTTAACTCTTCGTCCATTGTTTCCCTCTATTCTTTTTGACTAGGATAATCATATCAATTTATGCGTCCATCGTCAATCATAGAAAAGTTAAAGTGGATTGACATGGACAATCGCTTTTTGAACACATTCCATTTCTGTTTGAATCTTTTTTTCAAGTTCATCCGCAATATCATGACTCTTTTTAGTGGAAAGTCTTCCACTTACAAAAATAGTAAGTACCACAATGTAATCGTAACCTACAGGAACGGAATAGATTTCATCTACTTTTTTGACTTCTTTCATGGATAGCACAATCTCTTTTAATTTTTCTTTATCCTCTTCTTTTAAAGAGGCATCCATTAATACACGATAACTTTGAATAAAAATTTGCGTTCCTGTATAAAAAATCCAAATAGAAATACCAATTCCAACTACACCATCGACAAAGTGTATATGAAAATAACTAAAGATAATCGACATCATCGTAAATAGAGCAATAATGAAATCGTTTCGATGATCATACATCGTAGAAGAAATTAAAACATTGGGATATTTTTTATAAAGTTTACGGGTATAAAGAAATAAAGAGATTTTAACGATTATCGTAATAAACGAAGCAAGAAGCAAAGGAATAGAAAAAATAACCCCTTGTTGTCCTAAAATAGAAGAAATAGAATCCAACAATATTTTAAGCGATAATCCCATCATGGATAGACTAATAAACATCGAGAAAATATATTCGGCCTTGCCATGACCAAAATTATGATCTTCATCCGATGGAACTCTAGCAATTTTATTACCAATAGTCGTCATAACAGAAGCAAAGATATCACTAGCACTATTGAGGGCATCGGCAATCATGGCTTGACTATGACTAAAATAACCGACAACAGCTTTAATGATTAAAAGAAAAGCATTTCCAATAATACCGGTAATCCCTACTTTTTTCGTAGCTTCATAACGCATTTTGTTCACCTTCGTTTTTCATATTTATAGTATATAAATTTTTTAAAAGAAAAGTTACTCTTCATCGATGACTTTCAAAATATCGATAAGGTAATAGATATAATGCTTTTCTAAGTGAATGGTATCTAAAATGATAGCAAAACAAGGGCCTCTTACCCCAAAGCGGAACATATTGCTTATTTTCATGGCTTCCATAAAGACTTTTTCACCATCAATTTTCTTGGTCTGTTCTTCACTAAAAATCATTTCAATCGAATTACGATTCTGTTTTACTTCGATAATATCGAGTTTTTTAGCCAGTTTCTCAAACCATTCTTCATACATGTAAATGAGCATGGATTCGTCAATTTTACCAAAGCGGTCTTCTAGTTCTTCTTTGATGGCTAATAGTTTTGGATAAGAATCAATTTCATTAATCTTTTTATGAATTTCAATTTTTAAATTCGTATCTTCAACGTACTCATCCGCAATATGAGTTTCAATATCCAAATAAGGTTTGGTATCTTGAACTTCATCGGTAACCGTTTTTTCGCCTTTTAAGTGGGCTATTTCTTCATCAAGCATTTTTAAATAAAGATCAATTCCTACCGTATCAATGAAGCCTGCCTGCTCAACACCTAGAATATCGCCTGCTCCACGGATAGATAAATCCCTAGTAGCAATAGAAAATCCACTTCCAAGTTCGGTAAATTCTTTAATGGCATTGAGTCGTTTAATAGCACTTTCGGTTAACATCCGATTTCCTTGATACATGAGATAAGCATAGGCAATCTTGTTACTTCTTCCAACACGTCCTCTAATTTGATAAAGTTGAGCTAGACCAAAACGATCGGCATCAATAATAATTAATGTGTTTACATTTGGCATATCAATGCCTGTTTCAATGATGGTCGTACAAATCAAAACATCAAAGTCATGATTTTGAAAAGCCATCATTTGATTTTCTAGTTCATTCTTGCTCATTTGCCCATGTGCATAATTAATTCTAGCTTCTGGAACTAAAGCTTGAATCTCACTCACTTTTTGTTCAATGTTCATAACTCTATTATAGAGTAAGAAGACTTGTCCATTACGCGCTAACTCTTTGTAGATAGCGTCTTTGATAATTTGATTGTTCTCTTCTACCACATATGTTTGCACAGGATATCGATCCATTGGAGGTGTCGTAATAAGTGAAAGACTTCGAATTCCTACCATCGACATCTGTAACGTTCTAGGAATAGGTGTGGCTGTAAGCGTTAAAACATCTACATTGGATTTGTATTTTTTTATTTTCTCTTTATGAGCAACACCAAAACGTTGCTCTTCATCAATGACTAAGAGCCCTAAATCTTTAGGTCTAATATCATCACTTAATAAGCGATGCGTTCCAAAAACCAAATCGATGGAACCATCTTTTAATCCTTCAATAATTCTTTTCACTTCTTTTGGAGTCGTAAAGCGGTTTAATAACGCCATATTAACTGGAAAATGTTGAAATCTCACTTTAGCATTTTCATATTGTTGATTGGAAAGAATCGTTGTAGGACAAAGATAAAGTACTTGCTTTGAATCTAAGATAGCCTTAAAAATCGCACGAAAGGCAACTTCCGTTTTACCATAGCCAACATCCCCACAAAGCAAACGATCCATGGGATGGATGGATTCCATGTCTTCTTTGATTTGACTGGTAGATAATAATTGATCTTTGGTTTCTTCGTATGGAAACTCATTTTCAAAATCGATTTGTAACTTGTTATCAGGACTAAAAGCAAATCCTTTTTTAAGTTCACGTTCAGCATAAAGACGTAACAATTGATCTGCAATATCTTTAATTCTTCCACGGACACGACTCTTAACTTTTTTCCACTCAGTTCCGCCTAACTTATTAATTTTAGGAACTCTTCCTTCGTTACCTGAGTATTTACTAATTAAATCAATTTTTTCTACCGGAATATACAATTTATCGTTACCTTGGTATAAAAGTTCCAAGTAATCTTTCTTTAAATCTCCTTTAGATAACGTTTTAATTCCATTATAGATACCAATTCCATGCACGTAGTGAACAATGTAATCACCAATTTCCAACTTGTTGATGTCTTTGATTTTAGAAGCATATTTAAAATTGGTTTTATAATTCTTTTTAGAAACCACATTTTTAAAAAGTTCTTTAGCCGTTAAGAAAATATAATTTTTGTAGGTAAATCCTTGATTCATATCAAAAGAGGTAATGTTGATAGCTCCTTCGATAATATGATCCATATTCGATTCTACATAAGGAACCGTTAAATATTTAACAAAATTAGAAATCATGTAGCCTTTAAGACAAATAACAATGGTCTTTTGTAAATCGTGTTGTTCTTTTAAATAACGATTAATCGCTTCGACATTTTCGTTAAAAGGTAAAATTCCTTTGGCATCGAAATTTAGTAGTTTAATATCCTTATCATGTCCTATATTATCAATAGAATAATAGTAACTTACTTCTTTAGGATTAAGTTTTAGAAAATCAAAAAAGTAAGCATCTTTAAAATCCATATCTTTATCAATTTGGTATTCCATGACTTCTTGTAAAGTAGAAGTATAACTTACTTTCATTTGATTGTAATCTTTATAGATAACATGCGGTTCATCTAAATAATCCATAAGAGATGCAACGTTTTTAGAATACATTGGTAAGTATTTTTGTTTCGTTTCATCGATGGTATAGTCATCTACTAAGAATTCGGAGTAAGGATAAATGGAAATAGAATCGATTTTTTCAATCGACTTTTGCGTATCTTCATCAAATAAACGAATCGACTCAATAGTATCTCCAAAGAATTCAAAACGAACAGGATGACTATGATCAATCGGAAAAACATCGATAACAAAACCACGAATACCCATCTCTCCTGTTTTGGTAACCAACGTTTGAGGAACATAACCGATATGATAAAGTTTTTCTTCTAAGGTTTTAGGATCAATCTCATCATTCACATGTAACTCAATAATACTTTCTTGATATTTTGCTGGCGTAGGTAAAAATCTTAAATAACCCATTAAATGTGTTACTACGATTTTAGGCTTTTTTGATATAAGAGCATTGAGAGTTTCTAATCTTGTTACCATCAAATCAGGACTAATAGCAATCGCTTCACTAGTTAAAAAGTCATCCATTGGAAAAAGAAGTACATCTGAGGTATAGTTAGACAAACTTTCATAGAGTTTATTTGCTTCAAACAAAGTGGAAGTAACAATTAAAAAAGATTTCTTTTTCTTACAAAAATCACTATAGACACCCACGCAAAAAAGTTCATCGGTTAATCCCGTGAACCCTGTCTTATTCTCAAATAAATCTGGTAATAAGTTTTGCAGTAAATTCATGACTATCTCCTATTTGTGATTGTATTTACTCATTAATATTTCAAAATCATCTTTTAGAAAATCAGTAAGAACTTGTATTATGGTCTTCTCTAATCCTACAATTTCTTGTTGTTCTTCTTTCGAAAAAGTAGAAAGCACATAGTCTTTCGTATCGATAGCCTTATTATTGGAAATACCTAGTTTTAATCTTTTATAAGCTTCTGTATTTAAGAGTCTTGCAATATCTTTTAATCCATTATGTCCTCCAGAAGAACCTTGTTTTCGCAATCTAAAAGTACCTAATGGTAAATCTAAATCATCATGGATAATTAAAAGATGATCTAAATCGATTTCAAAATAATCTACAAATTTCTTAACCGCTTCTCCGGACAAATTCATATATTGTTGAGGTTTTAAAAGAATGACTTTTTCATTTTCAATTCTTCCTTCACCGTAGAGACCATGAAATTTTTCTTTATTGATTTCAATATTTTTTTCTTTAGCAAAACAATCTAAAAAATGAAATCCCATATTGTGTCGTGTATTTTCATATTCCTTACCAGGATTTCCTAAACCTACGATTAAATACATATGATCACTTCCCTAAATGGTATTCTTTATAAATGATACTTTTTGGAACTTGTCTTTGTTTTGCTACTTCTTTAATGGCATCTTTCTCACTCATGCCATCTTCGGTATAGAGTTTAACATGTTCAACAATGGATAAATCACTATAATCTTCTTCCTGTGTATTTCCAGCAACGACAAGGACATATTCTCCTTTTAAGGTTTCTTCTACGTCTTTTTTTATAGATGAAACAGTTCCACGATAAATTTCTTCATGAATTTTCGATATCTCACGGCAGATAGCAATTTCTCTATCCCCTAATATTTCTTGAATACTTTCTAAAGTTTCCATCAACCGATGAGGTGCTTCATAAAAAAGCATGGTGTACGGAAACGAACTTAATTTTTTTAACTCTTTTTCACGTTTCGTTTTCTTGGCGTTTAAAAAACCATAGAAAAGAAAGGGCGATGGAGCAAGACCAGACATGGTTAAAGCAGGTACAAAAGCAGTAGGTCCTGGAAGCGAAATAACGGGATATCCATGATCTAAAATGAAAGATACAACCTTGTATCCAGGATCACTTATAATAGGTGTTCCCCTATCCGTGACAAGACCTATCGTTTTTCCTTCTTGTAAATAGGACAAGGCTAACTCTTTCATCTTATCTTCATTGTGATCATCGGAATGAATGAGTTTTTTTGTAATATCTAAATATTTTAAAAGTTGAGCGGTTACACGTGTATCTTCACAAAACAAAACATCGACTTCTTTTAAAACATTTATAGCACGAATCGTCATATCTTCTCTATTTCCAATAGGTGTAGGAATTAAATAGAGTTTTGCTCCTGCTTGATAACTTTTTTGATTCATAAAATCAACTCTTTCCAAATAGAGATAAAATTTCTTTTCGATAACTGCCATCTTGGTTGTGAATATAAAGTGGCGGTAATAATTTTACACCTGTTTTCCCATTTTTACTAGCTTCAATTAAAAATAAATTAGATTCTTTATTAACTTTGGGGTAAATAAATTGAATGCGTTTAGGTTCTAGATGGTACTTTTGAAGTAGAGCAAGAATCTCTACTAATCTCTCTGTTCGATGAACCATTACAAAACGACCATCATTTTTTAAGAGTTTCCTCACAATTTCAAGGCTTTCTTCTAACGTAATAGCCACTTCATGTCGTGCAATCGTCTTGTGACTATCTTGATTCACAACACTTTTTTGAGAAGTCTTAAAATAAGGTGGATTCATGGTAATAACATCAAAAGAATCCGATTCAAAATCTTCTTTTAAGTCTAAAATATTTTTATTGATTAAAGTAATAGCTTGTTCTTTATGATTGATTTCAACCGATTTTTTAGCTAACTCAAAAACTTCTTTTTGGATTTCAACACCTGTAATATGGGCTTTGGTCTTCGTTGATAAAATTAATGGAATAGGTGCATTTCCACAACAAAGATCTAAGATTTCTTTATCTTTTAGATGAATTTCTACAAAATTCGCTAATAGTACAGAATCGAGTGAAAAAGAAAACCAATCGGTATTTTGTATAATTTTTAGGTTAGAAAAAGAAAGTAAATCGTGTAATACTTCCATTATTTAACCTCTTCTAAAGCTACGACTAAGGTATGATGATCTTTAAATTCAACGGTCGCTTTTTTAGCAAACACATCGAGTGAAATAATTTTTCCTTTGCCATCAACGGTATCGATATAAGTACCTACACTGGGTAAATCTTTCTTTAATTCGGTATAAACTTCATCTTCATAATTCAAACAACATAGTAATCTTCCACAAGAACCATTGATTTTATTTGGGTTTAAAGCAATAAATTGGTTTTTAGCCATATTGATAGAAACACTATTAAAGTCTGTTAAGAAACTACTGCAACATAAGAATCTACCACAAGGCCCTAAGCCTCCCACTTCTTTGGCTTTATCACGAACACCTATTTGACGAAGTTCAATACGAGTATGATAATTTTGTGCTATTTTTTTTACTAGTTCACGGAAATCCACTCTTCCATCCGCAATAAAATTAAAAAGTAGTTGATTTCGATCAAAGGTAAAAGATGCATCAAGTAAACGCATATCAAGATCTAATTCAGTAACATATTCTCTTGCCGATTCCAAAGCACGCTCTGCTTCTTTTAAATTTTTCTTATGCTGTTTACGATCGGCTTCAGTAGCAATACGAAGAATTGGTTTTAAAGGAATACCAATACTATTTTCTTCAATTTCTTTATTTGGATTTACCACCGTGGCATATTGCATTCCCTTTTCGGTTTCCACAATAACATCCATATCCATCTCAATGTTGCATCCTCCCGGTGTAAAATAATAGACACGTCCTCCGGAATTAAATTTAACACCTACCACTTTCATTTTGCTACACCTCCACTTAATTCAATGATGATTTTATCTAACATTAGATTTTGATTGACATTAGAATTTATTTTTATAGGTAAATGAGATACTAATTCAATCTTTCTTAATAAATTTTCTTTTGTATTTTGACTAGAAACTTTTTTGATTTCATCTTCATAATTCTGAAATATAGAATCATGGATTGGCCTATTTAGTTGAAAATAAAGCGTACTTTCATAAAATTGTTGTACTAATTGAAAAGCTTCTAATAGGTCTTCTTTTGAATTTAGTATATTATCCCAAATTTGGTTTAAGAAAGCAATGGTTTTAGGTCCTTTTGCTTCAATCATAGTACAAAACTTAACCACTTGATCAAGCAAGTTTTGATCGATAGAATTTTGTTCTTCACTCGGTTTTAACTGAAACAATTGACATCTTGAAAGAATTGTTGGTAAGACTTGATTTCGATTAGGAGCAAGCAAGATAGCAACTATATTTTCTTCTGGTTCTTCTAAAAATTTTAATATAGAATTAGCAGATGATTTATTAAGCTTGTCCGCTCCATTGATAATGTATACACGATTACGATGATCTAAAGATTTCGTTTTAAAATCCGTCTGCAAATCAAGTAGTTGTTCTTTTTTGATCCAAAGACCATCGGGTTCAATCAACTTAAAATCAGGATAAATTCCAAGATCAATATGATGACAAATCGTACAATCATCACACGTATTTTTTTCTGTTTTATGGCTTGTACAAATTAAAAATTTAGCAAAAGCAATAGCAAGTGCACGACTATCATCAAAATGGTTTGTCTCAATAAAATAAGCATGACTAACTTTTCCGTTTTCAAGAACGGATTTAATCATCGTATCATAAAAATTAGATTGTGTTTCTCGATAGTCACTAAACACTTTACCACCTCAAATTAAAATACAAGTACTAACAGTAAAACTAAAGAAAATAATGCTGGCAAGCCTAAAAAGCCTACAAGACAAATGGTAATTAAATTGATCGGAATCATCATGTTAAAAGAGACTGCTAATAGATTATATCCATATAAGATAAAGGCTCCTAGAATAAATTTTCTTAGTAGAAGAAAGATGCTCTTTAACATTTTTTCACCTCTACTAATACTTATGATGGACAACTTCTTTTATTCAATATTTTTACGATCAGCAAGAGCCCTTTCTAGCGTCATAGAATCAATATATTCCATATCGGCTCCAATCGGAATTCCACTTGCAATTTTAGATACCGTTAAAGGAAGACCATCTAAAATTTTCTTAATATATAAAGCTGTTGTTTCTCCTTCAATACTAGGTTTAACCGCTAAAATTATTTCTTTAAATTGATTTTCTTTAATTCTTGAAAGTAATTTATCGATGCCAATATCTTCAGGATTGATTCCTTCCATAGGCGATATAAGTCCATTTAATACATGGTACATTCCATTGTAAGAACCTAATCGTTCAAAAAGAATAACACTTCTTGGATCTTCTACTACACAAAGTGTAGATTGATCACGAAGTTTATTACTACATATTTCGCATATTTCGTTTTCGGTTAGATGATTACAAATCTTACACGGATGAATCTTTTCTTTAACATCTTTCATGGAATCCATGAAAGCCTCAACCTTTTCAGGATCGGCATCTAAAACGGAAAAAGCAAGCCTTTCAGCAGTCTTTTCACCTATACCAGGAAAACTTTTAAATCCTTCAATTAAATTTCGTAAACTCTCTGGGTACATAAAAAACTCCTAAAACATTCCTGGAAGGTTAGCAAATTTACCCATTTTTTCTTCAGTTGTTTTATCAACTTGTTGAAAAGCGTTATTAATAGCTACAACTAAAACATCTTGTAACATTTCAATATCCTCTTTAGATAATTCTATATTTGGATCAATTGTTATTTTTAGAACCTCTTTTTTTCCATTAACTACTACTTTTACAAAGGAGTTCTCACCAGTAAACTCCATTTTGTCGATTTCATTTTTGGCACTCATTACTTCTTTTTGCATTGCTTGAGCTTGTTTCATAATTGCTTGAATATTCATTTTTATTCCTTCTTTCTTTTATTCATCCATCTGTACAATATTTTTACCAAAAAGTTGAATAGCTTCCTTCATTAAATCAGAAGTGGGCATTTCTTTTTCAGGTTCAATGGTTGATTCAGAAAAAGTGTCTGGTTCTTCTTGGTATTTATATTCTACATGATCTTTTATATTTTTAATATAATTTTCTTTTTCCTTTTTCCATTGATCTACCGATAAGAGAACGATTTTGTAATCTTTATCAAAAATCTCTTTAAATGTGTTTTCGATTTTTTCAATCATGTCGTCTCCTCGTTCGACTAAGGAATCATATTGAAAAGCTAAAATAACATTTTTTGAACTAGCTGCAACAGGGGTAGCATCGGCTAAAAAACACGCGACTGCACCAATCTTTCGATCAAGAGTATATTCCATGATTTTATTCCAATTATTTTTTAATTCTGTCAATGATTTTTTATCAGCTAATGCAAAAGTATTATTAATTCTTAATCGTTTTTGAGAAGCAATATCAATTTTTGGTTCATTTTCTTCTATAGGCTCTGGGGCTTCTTCTTTTGGTATTTGATTCTCTCCTATAGATTTACTTTCTGGAATAGGACTTTGTTTTTCTTCAATTTCTACTTCTTTTGGATTTTCTTTTTTATCAAACTTTTGTTTATTTTCTTCTACTTCTTTATTTACTGAAGTCTTTGTTTGTTCTTTTAAATTCATAAATTGAAGTAATTTTATTTCTAATAAAAGTTTAATATTCGAACTTTCTTTTAATTCATTTAACATTTGATTTAACGCTATGACAAATTGATTAATAAATTCAGTATCAATATCGTTTTGATGATCGATATATTTTTTTACTAATTGATTTCTTAGATGAAGCATTAAATCTTCAACAAATCGAAGTAAATCTTTTCCATTTTGATACATTTTATCCAATTGTTCTAAAACGTACTCATTATCTTGTTCTTTAACTTTTTGAATGAAAGTATCAATTTCTTCAAAACTCATTAAGCCATTGACTTCTCGCATATCATTCATAGTAATTTTATTATTAGAATAGGATGTTAATTTATCAAGTAATCCTAAAGCATCACGCATACCACCATCAGAATAACGAGCAATTTCTACTAAAACATCTTCATCTATTTTAATTTTTTCTAACGAAGTAATTTCTTTTAATCGATTAACAATCGCTTTTTCATCAATGCGTTTAAAATTAAAGCATTGACAACGAGATACAATCGTAATAGGAACTTTATGCAAATCAGTAGTTGCTAAGATAAAAATAACATGACTAGGTGGTTCTTCTAATGTTTTTAATAAAGCATTAAAAGCACCGATTGAAAGCATATGTACTTCATCAATAATATAAACTTTATATTTTAATTCTGTTGGAACTAAAGATACCTTATTTCTTAGTTCTCGTATTTCATCTACTCCATTGTTAGATGCTGCATCGATTTCGATAATATCTGGGCATTCTCTTTTACTAGCAGCAAGGCACTGGGAACATTCAAGGCAAGGATTACCTTCTTGGGGATTAGAACAATTGACTGCTTTAGCAAAGAGTTTTGCCATGGTTGTCTTTCCTGTACCACGCGGTCCAGAGAATAAATAGGCATGGGATACTTTTCCACTTTTTAAAGTATTTAATAATGTTTGTTTAACAACATTTTGGCCTACTACTTCATTAAAAGTAACTGGGCGATACTTTCGATATAATGCTTGATATGCCATATTATTCACCCCCATGAGTCAACATATTTATTATACCATAGGTTCTAATGAAAAAGATTCTTAATTTCGTTTTTTTTTAAAAAAATTAGACAAAAGAGATGCACACTCATTTTCGAGAATTCCACAAGTTATTTCTACTGCGGAATTAGCATCAACTTCAGTTAAAATTTTATGCACAATTTCTTTATTTTTATTATTTTTACTTTGAGTACCATAAGCAATTCGCTTAATCCGAGCCTGTTGTATAGCACTAGCACACATTGGACAAGGTTCTAATGTAACATATAATATACATTCATTAAGACGCCAATTATTTAATTTTCGTGAAGCCTTTTCAATACATATAAGTTCCGCATGTTTTAAAACTGATTTTTTAGTATCTTTTTTATTGTAAGCAGATGCAATAATTTTATCTTTATAAACAAGAACAGCCCCTACAGGAACTTCTTCTTTTTTTATTGCTTTTTTAGCTAAATTGAGTGCTTTATTCATATAAAATTCATCTTTGTTCATACATTATCACCTCAAAATAAAAGATGCACATGAGAATAAACTATTAAAGCTGCTATCTTCCGATCCTGACTTGGTTCTAGTCATCTCATTGCATCGATATTATTGTAATCTATTTTTATTTTTTTTGCAACTATATATTATGTTTCACGTGAAACTTGTATATATTTTATTTCCCAGGAAATATTTTTCATAAAATTTTTTTTATTTCCTAGGAAATAATTTTATAAAAGAAAGGCAAATTTATTTCCCGGGAAATATTTTTAAGTTATGTTTCACGTGAAACAATATAAAAAGTATAAGAAAAGAAGTTTCACGTGAAACTTCTTTTAAATATTATTCATCTTCTGGTACTATTTCGTTTTCTTCAACTATAGATTCATTATCTTCTTCTGAATTTTCGTTATTTTCTTCGCGTGCCACAGATGCAACTGAAGCCACTTTTTGATCATTCTTTAAATGAATTAAACGAACACCTTGGGTTGAGCGACGTAAAGTAGATACTTGATCAATTGGTAGTCGAATGACAATTCCACTATCGGTAATAATAACTAAATCTTCTTCACCAGTAACAGCTTTTAAAGTAACAAGCATTCCATTCTTTTCAGTAACATTCAAAGCTTTAACACCTTTACTACCCCTATGTGTTAAACGATAATCATCAATTGGTGTTTGTTTTCCATATCCATTTTCAGTAACAACTAAAACATTTTCATTAGCATAAACAATTTCGCCACCCACTACTTTTGCGGTACCTAAATCGATTCCACGAACACCGGAAGCAGATCTTCCCATAATTCGAACTTCAGATTCTTTAAATCGAACCATTCGACCATTAGAAGCACCAATAATAATTTCATTATCACCTGTAGTCTTACCTACAGAAATTAATTCATCATCTTCTTTTAAAGTAATAGCAATTTTTCCACTTCGACGAATATTATCAAATTCAACTAAATTTGTTCGCTTAACGACACCATTTCTAGTAATAAAGAATAAATATTTATAATCTTCTTCATTTGCTTTAATAGATAAAATTGAATTAATTTTTTCTTCTTTTTCCACAGGTAATAGATTGATAATTGGCAATCCTTTACTTTGTCTGCTAAATTCTGGAACCTCGTAACCTTTCATACGATAAACTTTACCTTTATTACTGAAGAATAAGATATAGTCATGCGTTTCCATGTTGATCATTTTTTCAACGAAATCCTCTTCACTAGTAGCCATTCCTTTAACACCTACACCACCTCTATTTTGAGTACGATATTCATCTACTGATAGACGTTTAATGTATCCTTTATTAGTAAGTGTTATCAATGTATTTTCAACTGGAATAAGGGATTCATCCTCGATATAATCAACTGCTGTCATATCAATTTTGGTACGACGATCATCGCCATATTTCTTTTTAATTTCAAGCATTTCTTCTTTAATAATTTCAAGAACACGTTCAGGTTTAGCTAGAATATCTTTGTAATCGGCGATTTTGATTTGTAAATCTTCTAGTTCACTTTCAACTTTTCCACGTTCCAAACCAGTTAAACGACGAATACGCATTTCAAGAATACTATTTGCTTGAATTTCATCTAAGCCAAAACGTTCTTGTAATTTAGCACGTGCTTCTTCATCCGTGTCAGCAGAACGCACAATATGAACCACTTCATCGATATTATCTAAAGCAATTCGTAATCCTTCTAAAATGTGAACACGTTCTTCTGCTTTCCCTAAATCAAAACGAGTTCTTCTAACAATAACTTCTTTTTGATGTTCAATATATTTAGAAATAATATCTTTTAATCCTAAAGTCTTTGGTGTTTGTCCATCCAAAACAAGGAAAATAATTCCATAATTAACTTGGAAATTTGTATGTTTATATAAGTTATTTAAAACAACTTGTGGATTAGCATCCTTTTTTAAAGTAATCGTTATTTTGACACCATCTTTTAAATCCGTATGGTAATCTGAAATACCTTCAATAACTTTATTGTGTACTAATTCAGCTACTTTATTTTTTAGTTCCATCGTATTAACACCATAAGGAACTTCATCGATAATAATATTACTGTGGCTTCCTGCATCTTCAATGGTTGCTTTACTACGGATAGTAATGCTTCCTCGACCAGTTTCATAAGCTTTCTTAATACCAGAATTACCTAAAATAATTCCTCCTGTTGGAAAATCAGGTCCTTTAATATATTCCATTAAGCCTAAAGTATCGATATCTGGATTATCAATATACGCAACACATCCATCGATAACCTCAGATAAATTGTGAGGTGGAATATTGGTAGCCATACCAACAGCAATTCCCATAGAACCATTAACTAAAATGTTAGGAAATCTAGAAGGTAAAACCGTAGGTTCTTTCATAGTAACATCAAAGTTATCGTCCATATCAACGGTATCTTTATTGATATCTCTCAATAATTCCAAAGAAATCTTAGCAAGACGAGATTCAGTATAACGCATTGCTGCGGCACCGTCTCCTTCGATATTACCGAAGTTACCATGTCCATCAATCAACATATAACGTTGGTTAAAATCTTGCGCTAAACGAACCATTGCTTCATAAATAGAACTATCACCATGTGGATGATAATGACCCATAACATAACCTACGGTCGTAGCAGATTTACGATGAGGTTTATCTGGTGTATAACCTGATTCATACATACTCCATAAAATACGACGATGAACTGGTTTTAATCCATCTCTTAAATCTGGTAAAGCACGCGATTTAATAACACTCATGGAATATTCCATAAAAGATGTTTTTACTTCATCGACAATATTGTTGTGATCAAGTCGGTCTCTTTCATGAAAGTAACCACTAAAGTTAGAACTATTAGAAGACGCTAATATATTACTATCATTGGTTGCCTCTTCGTTTGTACTATCTAAAACAATGTCTTCTTCTATCGGTCCATCTTTTTCTTTAGCACGATCTAATAATTCATCTAAATTATCTTTGTTATCCATCTTTTCACCTCCTAAATATCAAGATTTTGTACATTCCATGCATTTTCTTCAATAAACTTACGACGAGGATCTACTTCATCACCCATTAATTTTTCAAAAATAGCATCGGCTGCAACACAATCTTCTACTGTTATTTTTCTTAAAACACGTTTTTCAATGTCCATCGTTGTTTCATTTAATTCATCTGCATCCATTTCTCCTAAACCTTTCATACGTGCAATCTCAGCACGAGATCGTACATTTTCTGGTAGAGAATTCATATAAGCATTTAATTCATCTTCATTTAACACATATTTTCTTGTTTTACCATGCATGATACGGAACAATGGTGGTTGAGCAGCATAGACATGTCCTGCTTGAACAATTGGACGGAAGAAACGATAGAATAAAGTTAATAACAATACACGAATATGACTTCCATCAACATCGGCATCGGTCATGATAATAATTTTATCGTACCTTAATTTTGATAAATCAAAGTACTCCCCTATTCCCGTTCCAAAAGCGGTAATAATCGTTTTAATTTCTTCATTTCCAAGAGCTCTATCAAGTCTTGCTTTTTCTACATTTAAAATCTTACCACGTAATGGAAGAATCGCTTGAGTCATCGAGTCTCTTCCCTTTTTAGCAGAACCACCTGCTGAATCTCCCTCGACGATAAAGATTTCAGAAATGGTTGGATCTTTACTCTTACAATCGGATAATTTACCAAAGAAATTGGTAGTAGCTAAATCGCTTTTTCTAGTAGCTTCTCTTGCTTTTTTAGCGGCCATTCTGGCATTTCGTGCAAGAATTGCTTTATTGATAATAATTCTTGCTTCTTCTGGATTTTCGAGTAAGAAACGTTCAAAGCCGTCTGAAAATACACTATCGGCTAAATTCTTAACTTCAGAGTTTCCAAGACGACCTTTCGTCTGTCCTTCAAATTGAGGATTAGGATGTTTACAAGAGATGATCATAGTCAATCCTTCTTTAACATCGTCATCTTTTAAATTCTCATCTTTCTCTTTTAAGATGTTGTTCTTTCGTGCATAATTGTTGATAACTCTAGTAAGTGCACGTTTAACTCCATCCTCGTGCGTTCCTCCATCATGGGTGTTGATATTATTAACAAAGGAATAAATATTGGTATTATAAGAAGTGTTATATTGCATAGCAACTTCGAAAATAACATCGTTCTTTTCTCCTGATAAATGGATAATATCTTCATGAATAGGTGTTTTTTCTTGATTTATGAAACGAACATATTCACTAATACCACCTTCATACATAAAGGTTTCTCCGGTCGTATCTTCCATATCACGATCATCACGAATATTTAAAGATAGTCCTTTATTTAAGAAAGCAAGTTCGCGAATTCTAGTCTTTAATGTTTCATAATCATAAATGTCGGTATCAAAAATATCGGGATCTGGTTTAAACGAAACAGTAGTACCTGTTCTATCTGGTTCACAGTCCCCTACAACATGTAAAGGTTCAGTAGTATGTCCACCATTTTCAAAACGCATCTTGTAGATTTTTCCTTCTTTATAAACGGTAACTTCAACCCATTTTGATAAAGCATTTACTACACTCGCACCAACACCATGGAGACCTCCTGATACTTTATATCCGCCTCCACCAAATTTTCCACCCGCATGAAGTACCGTATAAACAGTCTCTACTGTAGAAACACCTGTCTTAGGGTGAATATCTACTGGAATTCCACGTCCATTATCTTTTACGGTAATGGAATTATCTTTATTAATAACAACTTCAATATGTGTACAAAATCCAGCAAGCGCTTCATCAATAGAGTTATCCACAATTTCCCAAACTAAATGATGGAGTCCTTTAACATCCGTTGTACCAATATACATACCTGGTCTTTTACGAACCGCTTCTAGTCCTTCCAAAACTTGAATCGATGACGAATCATATTCTTCTTTTACTTTTTCTTCCATCTTATTTCATCCTTTCTTCGATTGTTCCATCTTGTACTGTAAATATTTTAGCATCTTGTAATACATCCCTTTTTATATCTTTTAAATCGGTTGTAGTAATGATGGTTTGAATATCTTTTTCAATATACTTTAATAATTTATTTTTCTTCTTTCGATCAATTTCACTAAAAATATCATCTAATAAAAGAACCGGTGTTGTAGAGGTATCTTCTTTAAAGAGTTCAATCTCTGCTAATTTAAAACAAATAACAGCTAATCGTTGTTGTCCTTGAGAAGCAAAAAAACGCATATTATCGTTGTTCAAATAAAAAGAAAAATCATCTCGGTGCGGTCCATATAAAGAAGTTCCTTGAGCTAGTTCTCGTTCCCTATTCTTTCGTAATTTGTTCATTAATTCTTTATTTAGACTTTCTTCTTCAAAGTTAGCAACTTCAATATTCGGTTCATATTTTATAACAAGACCAATATTTCCTGTTATATTTTCATAAATAGTACCTATCACTTTATTAATTCGATTCAAAAATTCATTTCGATATTTATAGATTTTTACGGCTCTCTCCACTAGTTTTTCATCTAATACCGATAAATAGTTCTCATCTTTTAAATGATTCACATACATAAGTCGTAAATACTCATTCCGATTTTTTAAAATTTTATCGTACTCATTTAGTAGTTGCAGATAAGACCTCGATAATTGACTCATATCAATATTTAAAAGATTTCTTCTAATCGATGGTGAACCTTTGATAATCTCTAAATCATCAGGTGTAAAAATAATCACATTTAAATGGGTAATATAGTCGGCCATTTTTCTTACTTCTTTACCATTTAATAAAACTTTTTTCTGTAATTTAGTAAGTTGAATTTCTAAATCACGAAAGATCTTTCCATCTTTCACGGTACCTTTAATTTTAGCTTGTTCCTCCCCTATTTTGATTAATGTGTTGTCAATTCCTGGACGATGTGATTTCGTAAGAGCTAAAAGATAGATACTTTCTAGAATATTGGTTTTTCCCTGAGCATTGTTTCCTACAAATATATTGATTCCTGAATGTAATTTAATATTTTGCTTTTTATAATTTCGAAAATGAATTAAGCTAATTTTCGTTAATATCATAATTTGATAAAAAAACGCTCATAAAATCACCTTTTCTTGAAGTCCAATACTCCTATACACACAAATCTATTATAACATAGATTTTATCTTTAAGCCATAAAAAAAGGCTTTTTTAGCCATTTTTTACTTTTTTTCGATGATTTAAAATTGATTCTAATAAAGTCGCTCTTAAAAATTGATTATTTAAAGAATAACTGGAGACATTTGTTTTAATAATTTTTCCATTTTTGAAATAGATTAGAGCCTTTTTTTGATTTTTTCCAATCTTTCTAAAATGTTTAAGGGATATCCAAATACAATTATCCAATAAAGGTGAATTGGTTGGAAAGAAAATAAGTCTTCTTGCCTCTTCTACTACGATAGGTAATTTGTATTCCGCATTTAATATAGCTTTAGACCCCATTACTCTCCCCTCATAACTACTTCCATAATACCTACAACTGTCATCCATAATCTCATAAGCAGACTTATCCACGATATATTCATCGTGAGTTTCGATAATACGTGACTTATTTTCAGATATACTAATAATAGCCAGTGTATTATCATTAATTTCATAATCAAACATTTCTTTTCCCCCTAACTGCAAATTTTAAATTTGCGCCACCAGTTTATCAAATTTACTTGTCGAATTTGCTCTAATTTTGTCGAAGGATAAAAATTTTGTCAAAAAAAAGAAGAAATCGTTTTTTTTCTTCTTTTTAATAAGTACGAATTGGTAAAACTAATTGAACGAGTGTTGGATCGTCTTTTGATTTTAAAATAATAGGTTTTATCTCTCCTACAAAAGAGATATCCACATTATCTGAAGGAAAACTTCTTAACGCTTCCATCATGTATTTAGCTACAAATGAAATTCGAATATTTTCATCATTATCTTTTTCCACAACCATCTTTTCTTCAACACGTCCTAATTCAAGTGAACTAGATCTAACAAATAACTTATTATCATCCGTTTCAAGGGTTACTACATTCTTCTCTTTATCGCTGGTTAAGATACTAGCTCGATCAATAACACTATATAAAGCACTTACAGTAGTTGAAACCGTTAATAACGAATCCTCAGGTAATAGATTAGAAGTATTTGGATAAGTTCCACTAATAAGACGGGATTGGAATAAAAGATTTTCGAACTTAAATAGTATCTTGTTATTAAATACATGTAATTCCATTAAGTCTTCGGTATCAGGCATAATCTTACTTAATTCAATTAAATTTTTACTTGGAATAATAATATTGTAACTCTCCTCTACTACTTGATCTAAACTAATTGTTTTACGAGCAAGACGATAAGAGTCGGTGGCATTACATTCAAGAATATTTCCATTAATCTTAAAGTTAAGTCCGGTTAAAACTGGTCTAGATTCATCATTAGAAGAAGCAAAAGCAGTTTGATCAATAATACTCTTAAATATGTTATTAGAAATCTTAATTGGCTTCTTACTTTCTTCTAAATTAATATTAGGATATTCTGTTTGACTGATTCCATTTAAATTAAATTCACTATTATCTGTATAAATAAGTATCTTTAAATCATCAATCACTTCTATATTAATGTATTCATCAGGTAGTTTGCGAACAATATCTAAAACATATTTTCCTTGAATGATAATACTTCCTTCTGTTTCAATCTCCATGGCATCTTTTGCTTCGATAAAAGTTTGAATCGTTATATCATTATCTGATGCGGTTAAAGTTAAACCTTTCTTCGATAAGTCAAATTTAATACCTGATAATACAGGAATTAGAGTTTTACTAGAAAGTGCTTTTGAAACTTTATTTAATCCGTCTTGAAGAATTTCCTTTTTAATTTTTAATTTCATATTATATTCCTTCTTTCTTATACTTTTTTATTATTTTTAAAGTGGAAACTGTTAATAACTTCATTTTCACTTTATTTTACTATTTTTTCTTTCTTTTTTTCTTGTGGAAAAATGCGTTTATAATTTTTATTTATCCCCTTCACTTGATATCTTTCATTAGTTTTTCAATGGTTCCTGCTAATTCTTTATTCGTTTTCATTTCTCGTTCGATTTTTTCACAGGAATGCATGACAGTAGAATGATCTTTTCCACCAAATTCCATTCCTATCTTAGGAAAAGATTCATTGGTAAGTTTTCTACACAGGTACATGGCCACTTGTCTTGGAAAAGCAAGATTTGCACTTCTCTTTTTACTTTTCATATCTTCATTTGATATTTGGTAGAACTCGGCCACTCGCTTTTGAATTTTTTGAATATCATTTTTCTCAGTTACTCCTCTGTTGATAAAATCTTTTAAGGCTTCTATTGCTAAGTCTAAGTTAATTTCTTGTCCACCCATAATGGTGGAATATGCAAGAAGTCTATTAACTGATCCTTCTAATTGCCTGACATCGTTTCCCATATTAGAAGCAATATATTCAATGACATCTTCGGGAATTTCTCTTTCAATGGCTCCTCCTAAAATTTTCTTTTTTAAAATGGATACGCGTAAATCGAAATCTGGTGGAAAAATATCTACCGTCAATCCCCAACAGAACCTTGTTCGTAACCTATCTTCTAAGACTTTTAAATCATCTGGTGAACGGTCCGATGAAATAATAATTTGTTTATTATCACTATATAAGGTATTAAACGTGTGGAAAAATTCTTGTTGAGTTTTGGTAGCCCCTCCTAAAAACTGAATATCATCAATGATGAGTACATCGACATTTCGATATTTATTTTTAAAGTATTCTATATAATTAAAGTTATTGCCATTATCATCTTTAGTATTGATACCTAAGAAATCTTCTATAAATTGTTCACTGGTAACATATAATACGCGTCGATTAGAATTTTGTACGATGAAATTTCCAATCGCATGCATCAAATGGGTTTTTCCTAATCCACTATTACCATAGATAAATAAGGGATTATATATTTTTCCAGGATTTTCTGCTACCGCTAAAGCCGCGGCATGAGCAAATTTATTACTATTTCCAACAACAAAGTTTTCAAAAGTATAATTTGGATTTAAGTTTGATTGAACATTATTATTGGAAGGAATAATAACTTCTTTCTCTTCTTCTTTTCGTCGCTCAATTTCTTTTTTCTCATCAATTTCTTCTTGAAGTAAGAATTCTATTTCAAAATTAGATCCTGCTAGATTATTAAATGTTTGAACAATTAAATCTTTATAATTATCTTCTAGATGTCGTTTATGTATTTCCATAGGAACAATGATCGTTGCTTTTCCATTCTCGAGTGCGTAAAGATGCGTATCTTGAAACCACGTTTCGTAAGATAAGGAGGTAATTTCTTTTTTTATTTCTTCTAAGAAATTATCCCATAAGATGGTAACATTCATAAATATCACATCCTTACCAGCGTATTTTTTAAAAGTAAATTCATTGTTTTTTATTGTAACTGAAATTGTGGAAAAAGAAAAGGAAAAAAATTAAAAAATTAAAATTCACAGGATATTCACCTGTTTTGCACAAAGTTATCCACTAATCTTATCTTTATTATATAAGGAAATGGTTGATTTTTCCACAGAATGTGTAAATTTGGTAATCAACATGGTGTATTTTGTTTTCCACAAGGCTGTGCAAAATGTGGATAAATAAAAATCTAAAAAGCGGTTGACAAAATTCTTCTTTTCCTATTATAATAATGGAGACTTTATGTTTGGAGGTGGAAATGATGAAAAGAACGTATCAACCAAATAATCGTAAAAAAGCAAAAAAACATGGTTTCTTTGCAAGAGTAAAAACAAATGTAATTAAGAAACGTAGAGCGAAAGGACGTAAGCAATTAGCAAAATAATACCACTGAGACTTTCAGTGGTTTTTTCCTATTATAAATAGTCTTGGATCAAAAATAAAAATAAAGGGAGTGATCCAGTGAAAAAAGCAAATATTGTAAAAGAAAATGCTCTTTTTAATGATATTATAAGCACAGGGAAATGTGTAAAAAATAAAAACCTTGTCATCTATTATAATATAAATAAGGAAAAGAGATATCGCTTTGGCATATCCGTTGGTAAAAAAATAGGAAATGCCGTTACTAGGAATTATCAAAAGCGCAGAATAAGGAATATTGTGGATAATCATAAAAATCTCTATTCAAATGACTTAGATTATATTATAATAATAAGAAGAAATGTTTTAAATGAGGACTTCATACACTTAGATGAAAGCTTCGTTCAACTGATGAATAATATTAATAAGATGAGAGAAAGGAGCACCGAATGAAAAAAACGACAAAAAAGAAATTTATTATTTTACTACTGTTAGTATTTTTATTTACCGGATGTACTCAAACATTAAAGAATCAAGAAAATAAAGATGTAGTTAATCCTGAAACAGGACAAAGTCTTACAGGAAATATTTTATGTCAACCAACCGATGAAAAAACAAGGGAATTGTATACCGAAGCAGGAGTTAACTTAGACGATTATGTCGAATGTAAAAACTTTACTCCGCTTACGGGAAAAGATGATGGACTTTGGGAAACAATCTTTGTCAAACCATTAGCATTTATTATTTTGTGGATAAGTGAATTTGTAAAGAGTTCTGCATTATCGATTATAATTGTTACTTTATTGATAAGATTAGTGGTTTATCCACTTACCAATAAAGCAGCACTTCAATCGGAACTTATTAAGAAAGCTCAACCAGAATTAGATAAACTGGAAAAGAAATATGCGAATAAGAATGACCAAGAATCGTTAATGCGAAAAAGTCAAGAAATGACCTTAATCTATAAGAAATATAATATTAATCCTTTATCTGGTTGTCTCTTTGCTTTTATTCAATTACCTTTATTCTTTGCTTTCTTAGAAGCTATTAATCGTCTACCTATCATCTTTGAAGAAACTTTCTTAGGAATGCAAATGGGAACTACTCCTTGGAATGGATTATTAAATCAACATAATTTTGTTTACTTACTATTAGTAGTATTAATTGGTTTAACCACTTTTGTATCAATGCAAATGAATCGTACTAGTGCAGTATCTAGTGATGATCCAATGAAAAATATGACTACCATCATGACTGTTATGATTATCATTATGTCCTTCTTTATGCCTAGTGCTTTAGGTATTTACTGGAGTGCATCTAACGTATTTACAATGATTCAGAATTTAATTGTAAAAAGGAGTAAGAAGTTAAATGGATAAGAGAATTTTTACAGGAAAAACAAAAGAAGAAGCTATTAATCAAGCTTTAATTGAATTACAAGAGGAAGAAGAGAACATCTATGTTAAAGAATTAGAATCAACTAAAGGAGGATTATTTAAATCGCCTAAAGTTGAAATCGAAGTTTTTACTAAAGACGATGTCATCGAATTTATCAAAGAATATTTACAAAAATTAGTTCATGATATGGGAATTGGTATCAATATCGAAATTAAGAAAAGAGAAAGAAATATTAATATTACGATTTTATCAGATAACAATGCTCTATTAATTGGTAAAAATGGACGTACCATGGATGCTTTAAATGTTATTTTGAGACAAGCTATCAATGCGAAGTTTGGAATCTATTTTAACTTTGTCCTAGATGTAGGAGAATATAAAGAAAAACAACATCAAAATCTAGAACGTATGGCTAAACAAATTGCAAGAGAAGTAGCAAGAACAAAAGTTCCTGCAAAACTCGATCCAATGAATTCTTATGAACGAAGAATTGTACATAGTGCTTTAACAGATAACAAAAGAGTTTATACCGAAAGTGAAGGTACAGAACCTAAACGTTATGTTGTTATTAAACCAAAAGAGGAAGAAGACAAATAATCTTCTTTTTTTATTTTCTATTTTGTGCTATAATCAAAGTCATTACGGAGTATATTAGGAAGTGATTTTATGAACGATACCATTGTGGCTATTTCTACTGCTTTAGGCGTAGGTGCTATTTCCATTGTAAGAGTAAGTGGAAAAGACGCGATTAAAATAGTGAATAAACAATTCAAAGGAAAAAATTTAGAAAAAGTATCTTCTCATACTATTCACTATGGCTATATTGTGGATAAAGAAGAAGTGATTGATGAAGTTTTAGTTTCTATTATGAAAGCACCTAAGACCTTTACCAAAGAAGATGTCGTTGAAATCAATTGTCATGGTGGAATTACCACTACTAATAAAATATTAGAATTAATGCTTACCAAAGGATGCCGTCTTGCCGAACCTGGAGAGTTCACCAAAAGAGCTTTTTTAAATGGGCGAATTGATTTAGTTAATGCCGAAGCAGTTATGGATTTAATCAATGTTAAAACAGAGACAGCTCGAAAAGGTGCTATTCATGCACTTGAAGGACATATTAGTAAATATATTCGTGATTTAAGACAAGAAATACTAGAGATTTTAGCTTCGATTGAAGTAAATATTGATTATCCAGAATACGAAGATATTGAAATTATGACCAATCAAAAATTAGTACCAAAAATCAAAAAAGTTAAAGAGTCTTTAAAGCAAATTATTGAAAAGAGTGAACATAGTCAAATTTTAAAAGAAGGTATTAAAACCGTTATAGTAGGTAGGCCAAATGTTGGAAAAAGTAGTTTACTTAATCATTTAATTAATGAAGATAAAGCCATTGTTACGGATATTGAAGGAACTACAAGAGATATTGTCGAAGGTGAAATTAATCTAGATGGTATTCCTTTATCCTTAATCGATACAGCAGGAATTAGGACCACCGATAATATTATTGAAAAAATAGGTGTTGATAAAAGTATTCATTTAATCGAAGAAGCGGATTTAGTTATTGTTGTTTTAAATAACAATGAACCTTTAACTAAAGAAGATCAAGAAATATTAGATAAAGTCCAAAATAAAACTGTTATCGTGGCTGTTAATAAAATTGATTTAGAAAATAAATTGGATATGAAAAAATTAGAAGACTATCCATTAATTCAAATGAGTGTATCCGAAAACAAAGGAATCGAAGAATTAAAAAATAAAATAAAAGAATTATTTCATCTATCCAAAATTACGCAAGGTGATTATAATTATTTATCGAATGTACGACAAATTGCCCTTGCTAAAGAATCTTTATCTATATTAGATGAAGTGGAACAAGGAATTGCTGATGAAATGCCTATCGATATGGTTGAAATTGATTTAAAAAGAGCTTGGGATAAATTAGGAGAAATTATAGGGGAGACTTATACCGAAGAATTACTAGATCAACTCTTTAGTCAGTTCTGTTTAGGTAAGTAAATTATTTCCCGGGAAATAATTTTAGTTCAAAAAAGGAAGTGAAAATGATGCAATACGATATTATAGTAGTAGGGGGAGGACATGCTGGATGTGAAGCCTCTTTAGCTTCTGCTAGATTAGGTAATAAAACTTTATTAGTTACAGGAAATATAAAAAATATTGCCGATATGCCTTGTAATCCTTCAATTGGAGGACCTGCCAAAGGAATTATTGTTCGTGAAATTGATGCTTTAGGGGGAGAAATGGCGAATAATATCGACCATAGTTCACTTCAAATGAAAATGCTCAATACGAAAAAAGGTCCTGCTGTTCAAGCTTTACGTGCTCAAGGAGATAAAATCACGTATCCGAAAGCTATGTTAGAAACATTAAAAAGTACTAAAAACTTAGAAATAAAAGAATCTCTTGTGGAACATCTTAAGGTAGAAGATCAAAAAATTAAAGGAGTCATTCTAGAAGATGGAAAATTTATTGAGAGTAAAGCCGTTATTCTAACAACAGGTACTTATTTAAAAGGTATGGTTTTGGTAGGAAGTAAGAAGACTCCAAGTGGTCCTCATGGAGAACGTGATGTTAAATTTTTAAGTGATGATTTAAGAAATTTAGGATTTACTATTCAACGTTTAAAAACAGGAACTCCACCAAGATTAGAGAAAGATAGTATTGATTTTTCGAAAACACAATTAGAACCAGGGGACGATACAACATATGCTTTTTCTTTCGATAATGAACCTATGTATCAAAAAGAAGATCAAGTGCCTTGTCATTTAGTTTATTCGAACCAAAAGACCCATGAAATTATTCGTGCTCATTTAAAAGAGTCGAGTATGTATGGAGGTTATGTAGAAGGAATAGGTCCAAGATATTGTCCTTCGATTGAAGATAAGGTTGTGCGTTTTGCCGATAAAGAACGTCATCAATTATTTTTAGAGCCAGAGAGTTTGTATTATGATGATATCTATTTACAAGGATTTTCTACTAGTATGCCTCATGAAGTGCAAGAAGAAATGGTTCATAGTATTGTAGGATTAGAACATGCAAAAATTAAAAAATATGCCTATGCTATCGAATATGACGCCATTGATCCAACGCAATTAAAACAATCGCTTGAAACGAAAGTTGTAGAAAACTTATTCACAGCAGGTCAAATCAATGGAACAAGTGGATACGAAGAAGCAGCAGGGCAAGGTTTAATAGCAGGAATCAATGCTTCCCTAAAACTTCAAGGAAAAGATCCTCTTATTTTAAAAAGAAATGAAGCTTATATCGGTGTGCTTATTGATGACTTAGTAACGAAAGGAACCAAAGAACCTTATCGAATGCTTACTTCAAGAGCGGAATATAGACTTTTGTTAAGACATGATAATGCCGATTTAAGACTACGTGAATATGGACACCAAATAGGTCTTATTAATGAAGAAAAATATCAACGTTTTCAAAAAAAGAAACAACAGATTGAAGAAGTTATTAACTTATTAAAAGAATATAAGATAACCCCTAAAAAAGAAGTAAATGAGTACTTAGAAAAAGTAGGATCTACTCCTTTATTAGATGGAATGTATCTCTATGATTTATTAAAGCGACCAGAAATTACTTGTAAAGAAATAGAACATTTTATTACTTTAGATTATCCTAAAGAAGTTCTTGATCAAGTAGAGATTCAAATTCGTTATGCAGGTTATATTGAAAAAGCCAATAAAGAAGCTGAAAAAATGCTATCACTTGAAAATATTAAAATACCAGTAGATATTGATTATAAAAAGATCAAAAACTTGGCTCATGAAGCCTTACAAAAATTAATGGATATTAGACCAACTTCTATTGGACAAGCTTCTCGTATTAGTGGAGTTAATCCATCTGATATCGCGATTTTAAGTGTTTATTTAAAAAAACAGGGGTGATACTTTGAACTTACAAGAATTTATAGAAGAAGTGCGCCTTCTTGGAATTGAACTAAATGAAAAACAATTGCAACAATTAGAAGAGTACTATGAACTTTTAATTACCTGGAATGAAAAAATAAATCTAACTCGAATTACAGAAAAAGAGGACGTCTATTTAAAACACTTTTACGATAGTATAACCTTGGTTAAAGCCATCGATTTAAATAAAGTACAAAATCTTTGTGATATAGGTACAGGTGCAGGTTTTCCAGGACTCGTTTTAAAAATTGTTTTTCCAAATTTAAAAGTAACTCTAATTGATGCTTTAAATAAACGAATTATCTTTTTAAATGAAGTAATTCAAAAATTAGGACTTAAAGATATTGAAGCCATTCATGAAAGAGGAGAAGATTTTGCAAGAAAAAAACGTGAATCTTACGACGTTGTAACAGCAAGAGCCGTAAAAGAACTACGTATTATTATGGAAATTTGTATTCCTTTAGTTAAAGAACAAGGCTACTTTATTCCGATGAAAGCTAATGTCGAAGAAGAAATAACATCAGCAAAAGGTGCTTTTGAAAAATTAGACTGTACCTTAGAAGAAAAAATAACGTTTACTTTACCGAAAGAAGAAAGTCTTCGAACATTATTAAAAATAAAGAAAGAAAAAAAGACTTCTATGAAATATCCTAGGAGCAACGATAAAATCGAAAAAATAGCATTGTAAAAAAAAAGAAAATCAAGTATAATGATACCATAGGGAAAATAAAAAGAATAAAAAGTGAGGTAATAATTATGGATATGGAGAAAGAAATTGTCGATTTATTAGTGGATGATATTATCCCAAACCGCTTTCAACCTCGTGAAGTTTTTGATGAAAAAGCTTTACAAGAATTAGCCGCATCCATAAAAGAACATGGGGTTATTCAACCGATTATTGTTCGTAAAATCAATGATAAGTATGAAATCATCGCAGGAGAGCGAAGATATAAAGCATCGATTATGGCTGGACTTAATAAAATTCCTGCAATCATCCGTAATTTAGATGATAAAGAAAGTTCTAAAGTTGCCTTACTTGAAAACTTACAAAGAAAAGATTTAAGTGCGATTGAAGAAGCAAGAACCTATCAAAAAATTCTAGACCTAGATAATATGACGCAAGAAGAATTAGGAAAAACAATGGGTAAGAGTCAAGCGGCTGTTGCTAATAAATTACGTTTACTTGCTTTACCAGATGAAGTTCAAGAAGCTTTATTAAATAATAAGATTTCAGAACGTCATGCAAGAAGTTTATTAAATGTAAGTGATAAAGAAAAGCAAATTGAGTTATTGAATAAAATTATTGAAAATAAAATGACGGTTCGTGATTTAGAAACTGAAATAAAAGCACTTAATGGAAATCCAACGGAGCCTACATTAATTATTGAAGAACCACCTCAAGCTAAAGAAGCAAGTTCTTTCATAACTATTCCAGATATGAATCCAGAATTAAAAACGGATAATCCAAGTACTCCTTTAGTGGATGAAATAAAAACTACCTTACCAGAGGCACCTGTTGAAACTAATCCTAGTAGGACTGTAGATTCATTAGTAGCACCAACCACTCAAAGTGAAGCATCTCCAGTAGAAAGTAACCATGAAGCAACTTCTAATTTCCGGTTTATTCCTACTTTTGAAGAGGATAAAGAAGTAGAAGTTGAATCTGCACCTGCACCTAAAGTAGAAACGACTCCTAACTTTGATTTCTTAGCCAATACAACTATCCAATCGAGTGATGATTCTACAGAGGGAGGTACTACTTCTAGTGTTACACCTTCGTTACCACCAAAAGATGATATCGAAAGTCTAGAAGATGAACCTAAAAATCCTGAACCATATCAACCATTTACCAATACAGCAAACCTACTTAACGAATTTCATATGAAAAATGAAAATAAAGAGGTAGAACCTATTTCATCAACGATTCAAACACCTATCTCATTTGAAGCTGAAACACCAGTAAATGAAATTCCAAATTTAAGAACTGCTATCAATACCATTCGTGATTTAGCTAAAAAATTAGAAGATAACGGATTTGTAGTCAACCTTGATGAAATGGATTTTGAAAATAAATATCAAATTAATATCAGTATTGATAAAAATAAATAAGAGATTCTTACGAATCTTTTTTTTGAAAATAAAATCAAAAAAAGGAGGGAAAAGCATTTCCTAAAATGACAAATTTTGATACAATAGAGATACGTAAAAAGAAAAGGTGATCATAGATGGGAAAGATAATAGCATTAGTTAATCAAAAAGGTGGCGTAGGAAAAACAACAACAAGCATTAATCTTTCTGCATCACTTGCTCTATTAGGTAAAAAAGTTTTGATGATCGATTTAGATCCTCAAGGAAATGCTACTACGGGAGTAGGAATTAACAAAGGTGATATTACCAAAAGCGTTTATGATGTTCTTACTCAAAAATGTCCCATTCAAGAAGCTATTAAGAAAACAAAATACAAAAATTTATCGATTTTACCAGCCACTATAAATTTAGCTGGAGTCGATATTGAATTATTGGAAAAAAGCAAAGAAGAGCCTGGTTTTGCCAAAGGAATGCCTTTAAAAAATGCTCTTCAACCAGTTATCGATGAATATAATTATATTATTATTGATTGTCCACCTTCATTAGGACTCATTACAACAAATGCTCTAACCGCTGCGAACTCGGTTATTATTCCGGTACAATGTGAATTCTTTGCACTAGAAGGAATTACCCAATTATTGAAAACGATTATGTTAGCACAAAAGAATCTTAATCCTAACTTAAATATTGAAGGGGTTCTATTAACAATGTTAGATTCTAGAACAAATCTAGGAATCGAAGTAGTAGAAGAAATAAGAAAATATTTTAAAGAACGTGTTTACAATACGATTATTCCAAGATTGGTTCGCTTAACCGAAGCCCCATCGCATGGAAAACCGATTATTGCATATGATCCAAAAAGTAGAGGATCAGAAGCGTATCTCAATTTAGCAAAGGAAGTGATTGAACGAAATGGAAACATCTAAAAGACGTGCCTTAGGAAGAGGTCTTGAAGAATTATTCAATAATGAACCGATTGACTATAATCAAATCGAAGAACGTATTATTACTTCAACTCCTAAGGATGAAATTGTCGAAATCAAATTAAGTGAATTAAGAAGTAATCCTTATCAGCCAAGAAAAGTCTTTGATGAAAAAGCCCTTCAAGAATTAGCAGCATCAATCAAAGAGCATGGTGTATTCCAACCAATTATTGCTAAGAAAAGTATCAAAGGATACGAAATTATTGCAGGTGAACGAAGAGTAAAAGCATCACGCCTTGCTGGAAAAGAAACCATTCCTGCTATTATTCGTGATTTTACGGATGAAGAAATGATGGAGATTGCCCTTCTTGAAAATCTTCAAAGAGAAAACTTAAATGCCATGGAAGAAGCAACCGCTTATCGTAAATTATTACAAGAATTAAATATTACTCAAGATGAATTAGCCTCTCGTATTGGAAAAAGTAGAAGTCATATTACCAATATGTTAGGTTTATTAACCCTTCCAGAAGAAGTCAAAAACATGCTTTTAGAAGATAAAATTTCGATGAGTCACGCTCGTGTATTAAGTAAAATCGAAGATAGTAACAAAGTAATTAGTCTTGCTAATCGTGTTTATAATGAAGGATTAAACGTTCGTATCTTAGAAGATTTGGCTTCTTCTAACGACTTAAAAAAGAAAAATAAAATCGTAAGACATCATGTTCATGAAAATGAATACCATTATTTAGAAGAACAACTAACCGAAAAACTAGGAACTAAAGTAAAAATCAAAAACAATCATATGATGATTAGTTTTGCTAATACCAACGATTTAAATCGTATTTTAGAAATTATGGGTATGACGTACGACGAATAATTAGAAGGAGGTTCTAATGGAGAACAATAATTATCAATTAGGAACCAAAGTAACCATGAAAAAAGTACATCCTTGTGGTAGTAGTGACTGGGAAATTGTCCGTGTCGGGGTCGATATCAAAATCAAATGTCTAGGCTGTGGAAGAATTGTCTCTATCCCAAGAATTGAATTTAATAAAAAGATAAAGAAGATAATTACTTTATAAAGAAGGGGACAAAGATGAAAGAAAAAAAGAAATTAAGATTAAAGAAATTCCACTTACATCCAATTACCTCCATGATTTTAATGATCTTGTTTGTAATTGTTTTAAGTGGAATCTTCTCTTTATTAGAAGTACAGGCAACGTATAGCCGGATCAATACTTCGACCAAACAATTAGAAAGTGTTTTAATCACTGTTAATAATTTATTTAATTATGATGGATTAAAATATATCGTTAGTAATGCCGCTAAAAACTTTATTAGTTTTACACCACTAAGTACTCTACTAATTGCTTTGATTGGTTTAAGTGTAGCAGAAGCTTCCGGATTATTTGAAACGTTTATTAAGAGACATCTTGTAAAATTAGATAATCGTGTTATTACTTTTACTCTTATTTTTCTTGCTACCATTTCAAGTATTATCAACGATGTTGGATATGTTATTTTAATACCATTAGGTGCGATTCTCTTTTTAGCCAACAACCGAAATCCTTTAGCAGGAATTATTGCTGCATTTTCAGGTGCTTCTTTTGGATACGGTGTTACGGTCTTTGTGGGATCCAGTGAAGTAAACTTAATTCCTATTACCAGTCAGGCAGCTAGTCTTATCGATTCTTCTTTAATGGAAGGAATCAGTCATATTAGCCTAACTTCTAACTTATTCATTATTATAGCTACATCCATCATTTTATCGTTAGTAGGAACTTTAGTTATTGAAAAAATTGTAATTCCTAAATTAGGTCGTTACAAAGAACGTCCAGAGACCGTAGAATCTACAACTGATATTCAAATTGTTGATATCGAAGAAGAAGAACAAAAGAAACTTGAAACCGAATTAAATGAGAAAAAAGGTTTACGTTATGCTGGAATTGCGGCGCTTATTCTCTTCTTTGTCTTTGTCTATTCTTTAATTCCAGGACTTCCTTTTTCAGGAATTTTACTAGATACAGAACAAAGTGCTTATGTAGATCAATTATTTGGAACGAATTCTTATTTTCAAGAAGGATTTACTTTCTTAGTTTCCCTTTTCTTTATGGTAGTAGGTTATGCCTATGGAAAAGGAGCCAAAACCTTTAAGAATCAACGAGATATGTTTGAAAAATCAAAAGAATCTTTAAAAAATGTCGGCAGTATTGTCGTTATGATTTTCTTTGCATCTCAATTAATTTCGATTTTCCGTCAAACCAATATAGGAAACATCATTACTGCGTGGGGAGCTAATATTATTAGTAATTTATCCTTTACAGGTATTCCATTAATTTTATTAACCATTGTTGTCATTGCTGTTGCTAACTTATTTGTAACAACCCCAGTATTAAAATGGAATATTTTAGCTCCTGTGGTGGTACCTAGTTTAATGCAATCGAATATTACACCTCAATTTGCACAATTTATTTTACGTGCTGGAGATTCGATGACCAAAGGCTTTACTCCTTTACTAGCGTACTTTGTCATCTACATTGCTTATTTAAATATCTATAATAAAAAGAAAGATACACCGATTACCATTAAACAATCGATTTCATGGCTTCTTCCTTATGGAGGAATCATGTGCATTACTTGGATTTTGATTATTCTAGGTTGGTATTTGATTGGACTACCACTTGGACCGGGTGTATTTCCAACTGCCTAAAGGGGGTTAAATATATGAAAAATTTAAGAATTGCAGCTGAACATGTTGTTGCTACTTTAGATCGTTTGGATGATATCGTTTTAGGTTCGTTAGTTGAAACACCAAAAACGAAATTAGATTTAACAACTCCCGTTACAGCGTATCCAAAAAAAGTGGCGGAAAGTGTATATCCCACTGAAGAGATTCAAAAAGAATGCGAAAAATATTTATTTAAAAGATAAGAGGAAAAACCTCTTTTTTCTTTCTAAAAGAAGAGGGGTATGCTATAATAACTATTGAAAAAGAAAGAGGTATGTATATGAGTTTAACTGCAGGAATTGTAGGATTACCTAATGTAGGAAAATCCACCTTATTTAATGCCATTACCAAAAAGAATATTTTAGCGGCGAACTATCCTTTTGCAACGATTGACCCCAATGTGGGAGTAGTAACTGTTCCAGATCAACGTTTAGCGGAATTAGAAAAAATGTATCAACCGGAACGAACGATTCCAACATCTTTTGAATTTACCGATATTGCAGGACTCGTTAAGGGTGCCAGTCAAGGTGAAGGATTAGGAAACCAATTTCTATCTTATATTCGTGAAACCGATGCCATTTGTGAAGTAGTGCGTTGCTTTGAAGATAGTAATATCATTCACGTTGAAGGGGGTATTGATCCTATTCGTGATATCGAGATTATCAATCTAGAACTTACTATAGCCGACCTTGATATTGTGGGTAATCGTATTGATAAAATGAAAAAGAAAGCAGAATCTAGTAAAGATAAAGAAGCCCTTCTAGAAATGGAAGCCTTAAAGAAAGCAAAAGATGCCCTTGAAAAGAACATTCCATTACGGCTTGTTTCTTTTACAGATGAAGAAAAGAAACTATTACGTTCTTACAGTTTTCTAACCATTAAACCAATGATTTATCTTGCAAATATTAGTGAAGATGAAATTGCAAGTGAAGATAATTCCTACGTTCAAAAAGTAAGAGAGTATGCGAAAAAAGAAAAGGCGAAATGTGTTAAAATCTGTGCCAAAGTCGAAAGTGAATTGAGTGAATTAAACGACGATGATAAACAAGAAATGTTATCAATGTTAGGCCTTAAAGAAAGTGGTTTGGATGAATTAATTCGAGAAACCTACGATTTGTTAGGATTAAGTACTTACTTTACCGTAGGTCCAGATGAATGCCGAGCTTGGACTTTCAAGAAAGGCATGAATGCGAAAGAATGTGCAGGAATTATCCATACCGATTTCGAAAAAGGCTTTATTCGTGCAGAAGTAATGTCTTATGATGACTTGATTTCCTGTGGAAGTGAATTAAAAGTCAAAGAAGCAGGAAAAGCAAGATTAGAAGGAAAAGACTATCTCATGCAAGATGGTGATATTTGTCATTTCCGTTTTAACGTATAAAATAAGAAAAAAAACAAAATAACATGTAGATAATATGAAAAAATGACATAAAATAATAACACTATAAATTTAAGAAAGTGTCATAACAATACACATGTA
>CANRHM010000002.1 GCA_947630415.1 uncultured Bacilli bacterium
TTTGCAAGATTTTTATTTATAACTAGGGACTTTTCGTCAGAAATTTGGTACAATGAATACAAGGACGTGATCATATGAAAAAAAATATTCTAACTGGAATTAGACCGACTGGAAATCTACATTTAGGTCATTATTTTGGAGCCAGTCGTAACTGGATTAAATTACAAGATAATCCGGAATATGATTTTCATTTAGAAATAGCCGATGTACAGGCCTTAACCGATCATTTTGATAATCCTAGTAAAGTACGGGAAAATGTCTATGAATTAGCTATGGACCTACTCTCTATTGGACTTGATCCTAAAAAAGTACATCTCTTTATTCAATCTCAAATTCCAGAAATTGCTGAATTGACCGTTTTCTATTCCAACTTAGTGACGATGGCAAGACTTTATAGAAACCCTACTGTAAAGACGGAAATCAAACAAAAGAAAGTACTTTTTGGAAATGAAGGAGAAAGTGTTACCTATGGATTTGTAGGTTATCCTGTTAGTCAAGCAGCGGATATTACGGCTTTTAACGGAGAATTAATTCCCGTTGGTGAAGATCAATTACCTTTAATTGAGCAATGTCGTGAAATTGTTCGTAAATTTAATTCTATCTATGGAGATCTTTTAAAAGAACCTGAACCGCTTCTCTCCTCTACTCCTCGGATTAAAGGATTAGATGGAAATGATAAAATGGGAAAAAGTTTAGGAAACGCCATCTATTTAAAAGACTCTGAAGAAGAGATTTCTAAAAAAATTATGAACGCCATCACAGATCCTAATAAAATTAAAAAAGATGATCCTGCTAATCCACAAGTTTGTATGGTTTATTACTATCATCAATTAATTCAAAATCCCAATCTTGAAACCGTATGTGAAGAATGCAAAAAAGGTCATCGTGGATGTGTTCAATGTAAAAAAGAACTTATTCAAAAGATGAATGAATTCTTAGATCCAATACGAGAAAAAAGAAAATATTATGAAAATCATCATGAGGAAGTAGAAAAGATTTTAAAAGAAGGCACCGAAAGTGCTAGAGCTACTGCAAAAGAGACAATGAAAAAAGTAAGAGAAGCCATGAAAATCGATTATTAAAATGAAAAAGCATGTTCTAAAAAAGAGCATGTTTTTTATTGTCTTGTAATAGAATTGCATTCCTTATTAATCGATAGATAATACGAATGCCTGAATAAGTCAAAGTATAGGCATATAAATCTTTTAAAACATCTTCTCTTGATGAAAACAAGTCAGACTTTACAATAAGTTTATTTTTTAAACTCAATAATTGAAATAATTTCAAATCATCAAATGTCAAAACATGAAATCTCTTTCTCACTTCAGAACAATTAAATAATTTGCAAGTTAAATTTTTAGTAGAGCATCCATGACAAGTTTGATATAGACATTTTCTACAACAACCATTACATAAATTGGTATTTTTTTGGGTATAGCATTTTCCATTTTTAAAACCACAGATATTTTTATCTCCTATTCTATCATCGATGATTTTACAAGACTGATCATAAATGTATTGAATTCGTTCTTTCCTATTCTTAATATTTAATGCTTCAACAACATATTCAATATAAGGAATTTGTTTATTATTTTCGATAGTAAAACAAGTTCTGTGATACCAAAAAGTTTTATAGAACTTCAATTTTTTTAAAAAAGCATTATAATCATGTTCATTATTTATTACGATCGATTTCGTTTTCATGAAAATTCACTATACTCCTCTACAAACCATATAAACCATAAGAATAGCAAGCACACAAACAACTCCTATTATAAGAGAAAAAGTTAAAACACTAGCAAATCCACCTTTAGGATTATTGTTTGAATTATTTTTCTTTACGAATTGTCCTGTTTTACTAGATTCTGTTTGAATTATTCTATCTTCAGATTTAGATTGCTTAAAACTAGTTAAAGATTGTTCGATTGCTTGTTTTCGTTCGGGATTGTTAGTTGTTCTTTGTTCCGTCAGCCACGTTACAACACTCACATATTCTTCTTTTTTATCACAACCTATTTCCATGGCCTTAATAACATCATTTTTGGCACGCATAATACAATCTTGTTGCTTTGCTGATTGAGTTACTTGCATTTTATCGTTGAGTCCTTTTCCAATGCCTACTACTAATTCTTCAGAATTTAACTGATTTGATAATCTACTTGTAACTTCACTCATTACTTGATGAACAAACTGTGATTCAACTGTTAAAGATGTATCTTGTTTTCCTGGAAAGACTAAAGATTTATCTTCCAAATTAGAATTTATCTTTTTAAGAACCTCATAATTTAATTGATTCTTTTTTCCATCGACATAGTATTTTTCATAGAACTGATTTCGAATAGGAACAACACATTCATTTTCATTATCATAATTTGGTTCTCGTCCATACTTCTTTTTAAAATTTTCTATATAACTATAAATATTTTGATCGATGTCTTGTCTTACTCTATTCATCGTTTCTATTACTTTAGGATCTTTAGCATAATATCCTATTAAATTTGCCGCATCTTTCCATTTTTTATCTAATATGTGAGCATCTTCTTTTAAATGTTTAACATTCCAAATATAAACTTCGAAAGAAGACATAAAAGAAGATAGTTGAGCCTCTTTAGAATAATCATGAACAACTCTTAATCTTTTCTTATCTTCTAAATAATTTAATAAATCCATCGCCTTAAAAGACACCTGTTGGATAGGTCTAACACTTTCTTCAGATACCCATTCACCAGTTCTTGCTGCTGTAGTAGGAGCCGTATATTTATGAAATTTATCACTAGGTAGTTTATAAATTGTAATATATTTTGAATCTAAAGTATCCTTGATAGAGCCTTCAAAAATCTCTTTAATGGCTCGAACTGGGCGCTCTTTTTTTTCATCCAAATAAACTTCACTACGCGGGAAAATCAACGAAACACGAAAGGCTGCCATCGTGAAACAGTTGACCGGATTTATTCCAGCATAAACATAAGAACCTTTTTGAGTACTTTCAGTGGGTTGTAATTCTTCTATTCCTGGATTTAAGGAAGCATGAAACATGTTTTCTTCACCACGTTCAAAAGCTTCTATCCATTGTTCTAACAATTCATAATTATTGAGTATGGGAGCACCACTACTTTTTTCTTTATCACGAATAATCGTCTCACAATAATTCTGATAAAAAGAATCACTAAGGAAATATATTTCTTTGGCTTCCGATGTTCTTAAACGATTGATATCACATGTTCCCATCGGAGCAGGATAATTTAGACGGTTTCGATCCAAGGCATCGGCATCTTTTAATATATCGGACATCAATTGAATTTCTTTCTTTTCAGCATCCGAGAAAGTATCATCCGTAAAAGTAATCGTGTCAGAATCTAGAGCATGTTGTTTAATAAGTAAAGAAACTATTCTGATATCTTTATCAGCCATTTTACCTTTCATCATCTGTTCGAATCTCGTTGCTCCCACTTCTCCATGTTCTTGATTAGATGCTCCTGTTGTTTTGCCAATATCATGATAAAGACCTGCAATCATTAATAATGACGTGTTAATAGGTGAAGTTATTCTATTGGCAATCATTTTGCTATAGGTAAGAACTTTTTCTATATGTTTTAAATCATGCTGATAATCTAAAGTATCAATATATAACTTCTCTGTAATTGCTCTATCAACTAGTGAACTAATAAGATTTTGATCATCTAAAGTGAGACCATATTTAGAAAGCATTTCACTTGAAAATAGTTTAAGATAACTTTGTTCTTTCGAAAGTCCTATCTTTCTTAAAAATTCTTCATCTTGTAATTCCTTTTTAATAGAAACTATTAACTGTGGATTTATCTTCGAATTCTTTTCAATTAAATTTTTAGTAAAATCAACAATTTGTTCTTTATAAATCGATAGTATTTGTTCATCTTGATCCGTAAAATTACCACGATGATATTTTTTATTTTTATCAAGTGTATACACTCTATTCATAAACTGAGCAAAATCCATAAACTTATTTTCGGTGAGCCGATTGAATGATTCTTCAAATGAAGTATCATTTCCTAAATATTGATTAGCCAGTTTATCCTCGCCTATCAATACTTTCATTACCCGCATGATATTTTTTATAAAATAAAGATAATCTTCACTTTCACTCAATCGTGTTTGTTCAATGTCTTCAGCAAAAACTTGTGTGCAAGCTTCATTAATTCCTGTATAAATGCTTTCGGAGTCTATATAAGGATATCCAAAAGTGAATTGCTTTCCATCTCTCGTTTCGGAAAGACCATGTAATATTTCATGTGTAAGTTGAAGGCGAACCAACTCTAAATGATCTAATGCAAAAGTTTCATCAGCATAAATTTCAGTTCGATTAGGAAAGGGCCAGCAAACTAAAGAAGAACCTCTTATTTGACGTACAGGAGCATAGTAAAATGAAAATTCATCTCTTAGATTTTTCTCTAAATTCATAACAGGAACTCTTTTTCGAAAGTATTCCCAAGCTTTACGTTTCTTTTCATTGATGACATCCATTGATTGTATCTTTCTATATCTTACTAGTTCATTGTATTGCTCTTGTATGGTCATAGAGATATCCTCCTTTCTTTTTTATAGTTTTTAAAATGATTTTTTAGATTAAAACGTCATATTTTCTATACTTTCATTATATAAAATTATCCACAAAAGAACAAGTAAAGATCCCGTATGTTTACATCGGTATAAATATCCATAAAAACATTTATAAATAAGATGAAATAAGGGCAAAAATAAAACGTCCTTTTTTTGAACGTTTATATGCCTTTTGTATGAGAAAGTTTTAAAAGTTGATAAAGATTTTCATGTTTTCCATTAAAACTTTCAAAACTATCCATTAATCTTTGATACATCAAATCAAAATCTTCTTCCATCTCATTAAAATATTCTTGATAAAGATATTCCATCTTTTCTTTTTCCTTTTTTTGATAAGTAGAAGAGATTTCATTTAATAGATATTTTTTCTTCTCTTCTTCACTTCTCGTATTAAATCCTTTTTCTAAGACTTTTTTTCCTTTTTTGTAAGTAATCGTATGAAACTCTAGTCGACTTACTAAATCAATGACATCTTCTTCTTCATCTAAAAGCAATCTACTATGGAAGATCTGTTCTCCTTTTTTGTTAAATTCAGTAGCAATGCATCTTACTCCATCGGATAACACACAAGCATAGGGAAGCACTTCTATCTTTTTGTTGCGATACACTTCAGTTAAATCTTCTATTTTATCAAGAAGTTCTTCGTCTATTTTAATCTTAAAATGTATAAAATCAGATAACGTTTTACTATCTACTTTCAATAATGGAATTCGCTTCACATGTTCAATGGTATCTTTTTTATCCCATTCATAAAAGTCATATAATAAATCTAAATCCGTCCAATTTAGTAAAATATCATAAATGTAAATCAAATCGATTATCCCCTTTCCAAAAAATAGCTAGTGTCATCATAATAAAGCCGATGAGGGCAAATATACATTCGATTCTAGAAAATGTAAAACGAAAGTATTCGGTCACCGAAAAACCAATGGAAAAGAAGTTTAGATAAATAACCCAATAAGTGGATCCTATAAGTGTAAGTCCAAAGCCTAGAAGAAAGAAAAAAAGACGCAAGATGATCACCTATCTCATTTTATTTATCATTTCTTCTTTTTATTATGATTATTTATAGTATTAGATAAAAAAGGATTTTTATTCAAAGAAAAAACCTTAACGGTTTTTACTTTTTCTTAAATAGACCATAGCCTAGTGAATAGACTCCACTTCCAAAGAAAGCGATTAACATATCCGTCATGGTATCATCGACGCCAGAGGTTTGAACCCATTGTGTATCACTTCCCGAGACTTTATCCATGGTAAATTCCATAAATTCCCAACAAGATGCCACGGCAAGGGAAAAGATAAGCATAAAGAAGATGGTAAAAGCCTTATGTTTTAATGGATTAATAGGACTTTCTTTTAAGAATAGGTAAGCAATATAACAAGTAAGTGCTCCTGATAAACCATGAACAAACAAATCCCACCACGGAATACTACTATACCAATTCTGAACACTTCCTAAAATATGTGCTAAAAGAATAAACACTAAATAAATAAATTCGGTGGATTCTTTTAAATCGTAACGCAATATCTTTCGCACTAAAAACGGAACTAAAATAACTAAGAAAACAGCGGCTACAGTAAATAGGCGTTCAAAATCGTTTTGATAAAACATTAAGATAATTTTGTATAAAGCAAAAAGAGCAAACGCAATTTTAATAATGTTATTCCAAATTTTTAGAGATTTCATTTTCTTCACCTTCATTTAATTTCTCCATTTGTACTCCACTAATTAAATCAAACTTTTTAGTAATTTTTTCGGTCGTAATATTGACGTTTTCCACATCTCTATTAACGGCTTGAATGCTTTTAGCAAGATGCGTCCAACGTTCCTTATAACGAGCAAATTCTTGACCTAGTTTATTTAATTCATCATGAATAATCGAAGTATATTTATCTCGCTCCATATTTTTAATAATCATTTGAATCACCGTCAAAGTAGAGATTAGTGTGGTAGGAGATGTAATCCATACTTTTTTCTTATAAGCATAATCCACAATATCTTGATGGTAGGCATTAATCTCTGCAAAGATAGCTTCAGCTGGTAAGAATAAAATCGCTTGATCAGTCGTAACACTTGGAATAATATATTTGCTACTAATCGCATCAATATGTTTTTTGACATCGATTTTAAATTGTTTTTCAAATAGTTCACGGTCACGACTTGAAATCGTTTTATCCACCATTCGTTGATAACTTTCTAATGGAAACTTTGAATCAATACAAATCGTTCCCAAAGGTTCAGGAGCATAAAGAATCGCATCCGCAATGGTATCGTTCGGCAAAGAGGCTTGCAATTTGTAAATAGACTCGTTATTCTCGCCAAAGACATTTACTAGAATGTGTTTTAAATTGACTTCACCAAAGATTCCTCTACTCTTTTTATCGGTTAAGATGCTTTGCAAAGAAACAATATCTCCAGAAAGTGTTTCAATTTTCTTTTGTGCTTCATCAATCTTACTTAATCGTTCTAAAACCGAAGCAAAAGTTTTATTGGTCTTTTCAAAGTTTTGATCCAAGCGTTCGTTTACTCGATTATTAATTTTATCAAGACGATTTTCGATCTTTTCATTTAACTGAGTAAAGTCACCATTAAGTTCTCTACTTAAACTAGACTTAAATTCACCCATTTCCTTGGTCATACTTACTTCTAATTTACCAAGACGTTCCACCATACTATTATTATCGTTTTTCTTGGTTAATGTTATACCTATAACCACCAACAATAAAATAACCAGTGTTACTAATAAACCAATTATAATATAATCCATAATACCATCATCCTTACTTCTATTTTATCACAAACAGCATCCATTCAAAATAGTTATTTCAGTTGTTTTTCATACGCATAAAATCCATCTTTAATTTCAATAATATGATATCCTAATTCATTTAGTACTCTTCCTATTCGTTTCGTTTTATAACCAAATTCACAATAAACATAGTATTTTTCATTTTTATTTAAATAACGTTCAGGATCTTTTACTAACTCTTCCATTGGAATATTAATAGCTCCTGGAATATGACTTTCTTGATATCTTCTTTTAGATCTTATATCGATAGGATGAATATAAGGATACTTTAAAATTTCTTCAATTAATACTTGTTCCATAGTCTTCACCACTTTATTGTATGAAAATCAAAAAGAAAAGATGAGGGCTACTCATCCTCATCATCAAAAAAATCATCAAAGAAATTATCATCGTCTAAATCAACTTCTTTTGTACCCATTGGAACTTCATGAATAATTGGTTTTGTTTCTTCCTTAACTGGTTGAGCTGTAACTGCTTTCTTATCCTTCTTCTCTTGTTCTTTAGCTTTCGCTTCTGCTTCTTTTTCTTCTTGTTCAATTTGAGCAAGCTTTTCATCGATTCGTTTAACTAAGTCGTCAACATCGATACTTGGAGCAGCATTGTTATTAGGAAGTGGACTTGGTTTCGGTTCTACAAGAGGTTGTTCTCTTGGTGGAATTGGAACTCTTCCCATCGACTCAAACATAGGATTTCCAAAAGGTGATGGAGCTCTATCCATGCCTCCACTCATTGGTGAAAACATTGGAGGAACGCCTGCAAAACCACCAGGCATTCCGCTAGGCGCGGCATCTGGATTCTTATTGGCTTCTTCCATCATTTCAAATAATTTTTGTCTTTTCTTCTCTTTAACAAATTCACGAATATCAAAAGTATGAACTGGCTCTTTTTCACGTTCAGGATACTCGGCCATTGGATACTTAGTACCAAAGTCTAATTTATAATAAGGTATAAATTTTGTTTTAAATGGTTGTTTACGTAAACGCAAAATAATAACTTCATTCTCCTTCATACGTTGTAAATCACTTACCGTAACCAGTGGTGTAGAAGCCGTTTTATCATCTTTTTTAGATTTTACTTCTCCACACATCTTACTAATTTCTTCCAAAGCTTTTAACTCAGTAGTAATCAAATAAATAATATTTCCACAGTTACCACGAATGGTTTCTGCATTTTCTTTTCCATAAACTTGGTCTAGCTGTGCAAAGTTCTGAATAATCATGGTAAAACGTATTCTTCTAGAACGGGCTGCCGTAATCATGGTCGTAACATCCTTTAATGGTGGCATGTTGGCAAACTCATCTAGTAAGAAGTTGGTTCTAACAGGAAGTTTTCCACCATGTTGTTGAGCCGTTGCAATTAACGTTTCATAGACTTGTTTTAATAAAATCGTAACTAAAGAGTGATAGGTTTTCTTTTCATCTTGAATAACGATGAATAATGCCGTTGGTTTAGTTCCAATCGTCTCTAAATCAATATCGGTATGAGATAACATCTCACTCAAGTTTTCGCGTGATGCAAACAATTTTATTTTTTGTTTAAATACGGCTAAGATACTACCTTTTGTTTCATTCGGTGCCATAATCGTACTCGATGCATTAATAGCAGCAGCACTAGCAGGGTCTTTTCCTGCAAAATATTCCTTTACGTAAGTAGATCCACCAAATTTTTCTTCTCCAACCGTGGTCATTAAACTGATGCTATTGATGTTTATTTCTTCTGGTTTAGCATCTTCAAAAAGTCCTAAAGCAATTCCTGAGAAGTAATCTGCAGAAGTTTTTTCCCAGAATGGATCAGCATTTCCGTTATTTTCTTCATACAAAATATTTAAGGCTAAATCATCTAGTAATTCGATTGCTTTATCTTGATTTCCCGTACGATACATTTCATAGGGTAAAGTTAAAGGGTTCCAAGCATTACCATTTTGAGGGTCACGGAAGTTTAAAAGCAATATCTGATATCCACGATCTCTTAACAATTCAGAAGTTTTTTCGTAAATTTCACCTTTTGGGTCGGTAATAATCATCGATTCTTTTGCTTTTGCTAAACTTTGTACCGTAGGTAAAATACATGTCTGGGTTTTACCAGATCCAGTAGCACCGATTACTAAAGAATGGTACTCTCCATTATCTACCCACATTTCATTATCTTTAATAATAAGTGGAACTCCTGCAACCTTAGAATCCTTATCTTTTATACCAACACGTTCAAGTTCTGTTTTAATTTCTTTTTCTTTCGCCCAACGGCTATATCCTTTATCAGTCTTCTCCGTTGAAATCCCTATTCCTTTTTCCCGCTCAAAAAAGTAAGAACTAACACTCATGAAAAGAGCCGCTAAGGCAATGAGATAAAAGACAAGGGTTGTAAATAATAAATCACCTGAAAAAGCAGGAAGTGGATTCAATCCATAAAATCTACCTTCGTTAGCAAGCATCGGTAAGTTTAATACACCTAAAGCTACAACATAAAGTAAAAATATTGCAAACAAAACAAAGATTAAAATGTCTTGTGGTTCGGCCTTAAATTTTAATTTCATGACTCCATCTCCTTACAGGTTTTAACTTGTTCATAGTGATCATTTTGATACAAATATAATGTAGGACATATATTTAATTCGCCCATTGATTTATACTTGTTTAATACTATACCATACTTTTCTTCATTTGGTAACTTAATTATAGAAATAATTTGATGTGCCGTAATATTATCTTTTCGTTCTTCATTTTTAGGAACATAATCATTGCTTAACACTTGACTATTTTCTTCATCGTAATATAACACTATTTGAAATGACCTTGTTTCTTCGGTTATTTCATCATAAGAATCATAAAGATTAGTAACTGCATAAAATGTTTCTTCTTTTCCATCTAAATCAAAATCAAAAGAAGTTTTTTCTACATAAGTAAAATTTGTATTTTGATCAAGCGTATATCCCTTTTCTTTAGTAAACTGATTTAAAATCTCATAATCCTTTTCTTCTAAAGTTTCAATTTTAGTATTTGCTACTTCGATGGAACCTGGACCAGTGTAGGCTACCATAGGATATTTTATAAAAGTAGCGCCCTTATTAGAAGGATACTTCCAAGTAGAATTTATAAATTGTATTTTGGACTTAGTTACAAATTGATTTTGACTATAAATTTCAAATTCTTTTGTACGTAACAAGTCATTAATTTTATTTTGATCAATCACATCGGTTATATTTCCGTTATCTATCTCCCAAATATTATTATCATATAGTAATAAATAAGCTTTATTTTCTTCTTGAATATGTTGATAAAGGAAAAAACCACCTAAAATAACAAGAATTAATACTGAAATGGAAACTAAAAAAACCGTAATTTTAATTTCTCTATTATATTTTTTCATTCCATCACCTACATACGCAATTCATATACTCGTATACCATAGATTCCACTATAAGTTGTTTGTGAAAGAGGTTTAATTGTTTCCGGAACACCTTCTCGAGCAACTGTATCACTAATCATAATTTCTCCATTTTCTATTCCCGTAAATGCTACCCAGTGCTCATTCTTAATAACTTTTATTACTAATAGATACCCTTCATTGGCAAGAGATAATACTTGTGAATAGCAATCACCTGCTGGACATTCGATACGATTGATATATTGAATTCCCGGTGCAACTTTACTTGCTACATCCCAGTAAATCATTCCACCTGACGAAAAGCCACCATTCGCTTTCATTGCGGCAGCAAAAGATCCCGGATTAAAATCTCCATTTATAAAAGTTGAAGACGCTCCCGACATAGCAATTATTTTAGAAAGTGATGTCATAGCACACCCAATCTCGTAAATGGAAGTGTCAGGCGTACTACCTAATAAGAAACTTTGCCAAGGCTCGTGCTTTTGACTCCATGTAACCCAATCTCCTGCTACAACTCCTGGGAAAGGGGGCGTATTAACGTATAATCCTATTTCCGAAAAATCAAGTGGGAGATTTCCCATAATCGTTTCATATAATTCATAAATTTTTTCTACAATACGGAGTTGGTTTTCCTCACTTATTTCTCCATCATCTGTTTTAACTAAATAATCATAATATTTAGATATAAAACTATCTTCTGTTTCCACTGGGAAGAAAAGAATATAATTAACCATAGGAGCCATCAAGCGATAATAATATAATCCTTCCCGATTATAGTTTACTGTGTATCGTATAGTTTTATAAGGTGCTTCAGAGCAACCATTAAAAAAATACTCATTTTTCTTATATACAGGTGCACTTCGTACATATGGACAAGTAAAATTAATAGTATTACTTCCTGGTGGATCATTTACGATTCCCTTTTCACCCCATTGCGTAAATAAAAAGTTTTTATTGTGATCATATACATCTGTTGCACGTTTACAATCGTAACTATCTGTATCATTTTTACAATAATTTTGAACGCTTGTATAACTTTTTTGCAACGTACTATACGAATGTGAATTTTGATATTTCTTTATATATTTTGCACCATCATCTTCATAAGGACAACTTCCCGGTTCATCTTTATCACCATTGTAAGGAGTGACATAAGTGGCCTTTTGAACGGCTGCACCCGACATCGAATTATATTCTGATTTAGCTAATTCAGGATAAGAGGTTGGGGTAATGCTACTACTAGCCGTATCTCCGCAACTGTAAGTACTTTCTGTTCTAAGAAGCATAAATCCAGCTAATGTCTTAATATATTTTTTTGCTTTTTTATTATATTCAGGATCATTAAACCAAGATGAAAAATTTTCAGCTGTAAGTGTATTGGTAGCAGTCTCACATTTTTCTCCATTTCCTTCAGCGTCACAAGCTTCACCAGTGTATCCTTCGTTCGTATAATCAGCATAAGTTCTACCATAGAAAAGCGTTGCTGTAATAAGCATAGGATTAATAGTTACTCCATAATCTTCCTTGTACTCCATAGTTACTTTATACAATTCTTCACAATATTCAATAGTTGTTTTACCTTCTTCTGAGTTTTCATCCTGAATATTGAAATCAATTAGACATTTTTCTTTTCTACCTTCTTTAGTAGTCATATCTGGTTCAGTATCTTCTTCATCAGGAGTAAAAAAATCTGTTACTTTATCCCAAGTAGATGCAAAAAAATTAGAAACTGCGACCGTTGGATAGGTTACAGTAATAAATGTAACTAAAATAATGGCAAAAATGGAAATAATGCCTGTACCAATTAAAAGAGCAACTATTGGATTTTTTTTGGCAAAATCTATTATCTTTCCCATTAAATTAAAGTCATTATTTTCATTCATTTTTCACACCACCTTCATACGAACAAAGAAGGAGGATTTTAGAATCCTCCACCAGAACCAAATGATTCTAATTCTTCTTTAGTAACAATTATATTAATGCGCATACGCCTATTTCCACAAACGAATAAGGCTTCTCCTTGAGCATAACGTTTAATACTTTCTTTTTCATTTTCATTTAAATCAATTAACTTAGCTAAATCTTCTGTCGCTTGTTTACGAAGTCCCATAACGATATAGTAAGATGCATTATCGAAAATAGCTTTACCTTGTGTAATAACACTTGGATCTGCAAAGTCACTTGGTTGTTGTGTAATAATAATGGATCCAGTGTTATATTTACGAGCACGTCTTTGTACTTGAGCTAAGAAATCTGCTCCAATGGCATTACTTCCGCTTAATAATACATGGGCTTCATCTACCATTAAAACCGTATTAACGTCTTTATTTAAACAAAGACCCCAAGCATACTTCAAAACGTTAAAGAATAAAGCATTTCGGATATTTTCATCAGCATTCATCAATTCCTTAATGTTAAATACCATGAAATCACTTTGTTGTGTAATCGTCGTATGTCCATCGAAATAATATTTTAATTCTTTTGTTAATGGACGAATTTTTAACTCTAATCGTTCCATGATATCGCGTTCATGCGTATGATCGGTCATAGACATGATTCTACCTTTAATTGTGGCATATACATCTGAGAATGTTGGATAATCATTAGGCCCATAACTTGAAAAGTCCGTATTGAAATCAATTCCAAAACGTTTATAGGTATCTTGTGCTACTTCACTAAACATTGTAAGTACATCTTCTTCAATAGATGGATCGTAGTATTTCAAGAAGGCTTTTAAAAATTGTAAAGTTCTAGTTAATACCGTATAGCCTAATCCTTGTTTAACCTCATCTTCGTCGGCATCAAGTACCACTTGAAGAGGGTTAATCATACCGAATTCTCCACCCTTACCTAAGTCAATGGTATCTCCACCAAAAGTTTTGGTCATTTCTTCTAGTTCGTTTTCAGGGTCGATAGCAACAATTTGACAACCATTACGAATATGGCCACGAAGCACTAGTTTAGCAGCAGTTGATTTACCACTTCCGGAAGTACCTAAGATAATGAGGTTGGCATTGTTTCGGTTATTTTCTTTTTTAATTTGATATAAGAATTGATTAAATAAAATAACTCCTCCTGAGAAATCAACGCCTAGTAAAGTTGATAATCCAGGATCTTTAATTGTATCAAAAATGAAGGGATACATGGCTGCAATGGTAACCGACGGAATCGGTGTTCCAATACGATCTTCAATATCCTGTTTAGGGAATATTGGTAAAATTGATTTTAATACTTTTTCTTGTTCAAAACGAAGCGATACTGCCTTTAATTCCATGGCATCCAAGTAGTTTTTAACATTGACTTTTTTCATTTCCAAATCTTCTTTGGTATCCGCTGTAATCATAATGTGCATTTGGAAATCAAAAATTCTAGCTTGGCTTCCTGCTAACATGGAAATAAAATATTCTAGTGATTCCGCATCTTGTCTTACCCGTTCACGAACAGTATTATCCTTTTCCTCTTGATAACGAACACGTAAATCGGCAATTTGTTTATTTAACATTTTAGACATGGTTTGAAAAGGTACTGGAATATGTTTGATAACGATTTTTATTCCAGACATACTAGTTAACTGTGATAGATATCCAGGCGTAATATATTTTGGGTAAGACACAACACTTAAAATCGTTGCATATTTATCACTAATAAAGAAATCACTTGGATTAAATTGTAATCCTTTAGGAGCCAATTGCGATTTTAAATCGATCATGAAGACATCACCGTCCCAAATTCAGTGGTACTTCCACCATTTAAGAAATTATCTAGAATAATACGCATATCTTCATTACTTGTTTGTGAAGAAGATAATCCACAAGAAGCAAGTCCATTAATCATTAAGCGTACTTTTTTCTGAAGTATTTCTAAATTTTTCTCTTTAAATAATAGGAAGTATTCCGTATCTACCACATTATTACTTGTAAACGTATTCCCTTTTTGGATATCTTCATTAATTAATTTTCTAATCGCAGGATTCTGCGTATTGTTATAAAGAAGTTGCAATTGAGACATATAAATTGAAATATCTACCGGTCTATCAGCAACTACTAACCAGAACTCAAAATCCAATTGGTTATAAAAGTTCTTTAAGGCAATCAAAATATTTTGTTGTGAATCTTCATCTAAGATAAAAATATTACGAGGAGTAATTTTTACTCCGCAAACTTTCATCTGTCCAGGAAGTAAAATCATTCCATTGTTAATTCCTTGTACTGGGAGCCAATCTTCTGTGTATTTGCTTCTATTTGTCCTTGCCATCTAAATAACACCAACCTTTCCAATATAAACGTTGTCTTGTTGTTATAAACTCATAGGTTTCCACTAATACATTCAAGACATTGTGATAGTATGGTACCGGCGCCACTAGCAAGCCACAGACAAGTGCTGGGGCAAGACAAGCAACGGCAACCATGGTATTGGATAATAAATTTTGAAAAATCAAAATAGCAAAGAAGGTAATTCCAACACCGGTTCCAAAGATTCCTAAATCAATAGGACGGAACAATCCAAATATCAGTGTACCCCTTTTCGTATTAGCAGGAATTAAGTAAGTACCATTCATCTAGTATCACGCTCCTTTTTATTCTTTTAATTTTAACTTTTTTTGTTTGGATCAAATTTTTGTTTAGGCGTAAAGTCTGGTTTTGGTAAAGTTCTTGCTTCGTAATTCTTTTTACCTTTTTCGAAGTTACGCTGTGCTGCTGCAGCAATTTGCTCTTGTTGAGCATAAGCAACTTGTGCATCCATATATTTTTTTCTTGCAGCGTATTCTTCTGTTCCTGCGTATGCTTGGAAAGCAATACGCTGAGTCTCCCAATCTCTATATTTTGTTCCATAATCTTTATTAAAGGAAGCTCGGGCTTTACTATATTCGTCATAAGAACTATAGTCAGATTGTTTAGGAACAGCAGGGCCAGACCATGTACCAGGATCTTCTGCATAAGGTACAGAAGCTTTTGGTGTACGCATGAAATCGGCTTGAGCCATATCCATAGCAGCTTTTAATTCATTAGCCTTTTGTTGTTCTGCTAACATATTACTTTTAGCCGCATTAACATTAGCTTCAGTAAGATTAGATCTTGCTGCTGTCCTCTTCATAGCTTGTCCTTGTGCAGCAGTCGTTAATCTACCCATCAATCCACCTTTAGCGTTTTTATCACCTGTTCTAATTTGAGCAGCAATATCACTACCTCTACCCCAAGCACCTGGTGCTTGTTTGCCTTGTGCATTTGCTTCTGAAGCTTCGTGCATGGAACTAAGTGAAGCAGTACCTGCAGCTGCAAGGCTTCCAACAAAACCCATACCACCCATTAAACCACCAGCAAATGCTGCTGTACCTCCAAGAAGGCCTGCCAAACCAACGGAATTATTAACGTTTTTAATACCCAATATTTCTCTAATAAATTTAGGAGCCTGTGTTAAGAAGAATAATAGACCAAGTATTAAAAAGACTGTAACCATTGATTTCATAGGTCCATCCTCTAATCCTTCAATTCCAAAGCTAATCATAGACCCACCGTTAAATATTTCTTTTATAAAGAATAGCACAAAGTAAACAAGTGCAATTTTAATAAATAAATCAATATAAGTTGAAATAGCATTCCTTAGCCAGCCATTAAATGCACCATCTTTTTCCGATTTTGGATTTATATAACTTATAATTGGAATAGGTGCTACGACTTGTAATATGCATAATTTGATAGAACGAATTGCAATGTCTAGAGCATAGGATAGCATTATAACTAACATGATAACACCAACAACGCTACTTAATCCATATTTATATTCATAAGCATAAAAATGTTTCTCATTTGCGCATTTGGCATCAATAATTTCCTCGTCTAATATTGTTAAATTATTAGGTGGTGTTTCAACAGGTGCTCCAGTAGCCTCACAACTAGGCGAAAAATAAACAAACGCTTGTAATGAAGTACCTGCGATTTCTTCTCCAATAGATCCGCTACTATTTAATGAATAATTGATATTAGTTGTTCTTCCTAAAACTATTTTTGGAATAACTCTAGCAATGGGATCCTGCCATTCCATTAAAGCAGGAAAAATCGCAGTAGGAACTAAGATGAGTAAAGTAAGCGAAATTAAAATTCGAGGAATGATTTTCTGCATACCTGTTTGCTTATCCGTTAAACTATCCGGATTTACGATGCCATTGAGAAGCGAAAAAGCTAGTCTAAATAACATATAGATAGATATGATTACATAGAATCGACTAATAAACTCTTGAACAAATTCCGAAGAAATTGTAAACTTTGTAATCTGAAAAATCAAATTGGTAACCATAGATAAAGCATTATATATGACTCCATCCAATCTAGAAAGGAATCCTCTTATAAGGCCTGTTCCGGTGTCTACCATTTCTAGTATCTGCATAATGTTCCTCCTCTCATTTCTATTATCTATTAATTTTTAATTACGATATCGCAATACTTATCGCCCACTATCTCTTTAATACCATCCATTTTAAAAATTGTATTTACAATAAGTGGCAAAAAGAAAATTAAAACCGCTGCAATAGCACGTTTTACAAAATTGCTAGTAGCTTTCTTTAATGCATCTTGATCATTGGCAATAGTTGCCTTTCCAAAATCTAATAAACCAAACACAACAAGCAATAAAGGAGCTATAATTTGTATCCAGCCAAAGACCTTACTTATAATGTCTGTAATCTCGCCATATTGTTCATCACAAATAATATCTACTTCTTCTGTGGCACCAAAGTAATTGCTATAATTCGTATTATAAGCAGTAGAAGTTACCACACCTGTAAGATAGCTAACATTATCCTTGTCGTGTTGAGAAATATCATTACTATTTTGAACCTCTCCATTGAAACTTTTTAACGAATTTTCTAGTTTTTCTAAATCCACTCCATCATTAACTGTATTTTTAAAATCGTTAAAATTATTACAACTGGTCCCCAAAGTTTTTTCTTGTCCATTAATCCAATTAACTAGTGCATCTTTACTTTTCAAAAAGGCATCACTTTTTTCATAAAAATCCGTCAAAGAACATGCACTAAGGCTTGTGCAATTAGCTAAGGAATTAGCATTTGTTTCCAAGGTGCTCTTTAATTCTTTTCCTTTTTCAGAGCCCCTTCGATTATACATATTGCAAGCTTCATTTTGTTGCTGTTGCTCTTGAGTTATTACTTCTTCCTCTGTAATAGTATGATCTCTTAGATAAGGTGGTTCAGTTATAAGATGTTCTCGATATCTAAAAGAATAATGAGCCTTACCAGGATTAAAGTTAAAACTTCCTTCATATTTTTTTTCACTTTCTATTTCCTCAAAATGCTCATCACTAGTAGTCAAAATAAATCCCTCATCAGCTTCTATCGTGCACGTATAATTATTTTCATTAATCTCCTTACATTGAACAGTTATTGCCTTTGCTTTAATAGGTAATATAAAAAGAATCCCCATTATTAATATTGTAAACATTTGATACTTTAAAAATTGCTTATTTTTCATAATCCACCTCAGCAAAATTTCCCTAATAACATTATAGCATAAATGAGATGGTTATCAATCATTTATTTTGCTTTTTTTATCAATTACAACTTAAAAAATCCTCTTTCATAAGAGAGGACTTTCTTAAGTTCTGTTTAATACTTTTAAGTATTCTTCTTTATCTTTATTTTCCCAAATACTTGGAATATCTGGTTCTTCTACCGTATCTGTTAAATATTTCGTTTCAAGGTAATAATTTCCCCAGTTATAAGGAAAACGCCAATCGAAACTAAAATTATAAAATTTCTTACCTGAATCTGTTACTCTTTTGTGTAATTCAAATCCTAAATGATCTCCATGATATTGAAGTTCTTTTAAAACCCCTGCTTCATATAACTGATCAATATAATGTATTTCTACTAATGTACAATCTTGTAAATCAACTTCTTCTCCAGTTAAGTAATCAAAGATAGAAGTTTCTGTATTTTCACCACAATTTACAAGATATACATTATATTCACCTGTCTCTTTTTGGGTAAAAACAAAGGCCGCTCCTTCTTCAGTGGTAAACTGCATCAAATAATGGTCACCATAATGAGCAGCCGTAACAGAATCAGGTAAAATGGACTCTGAAATACCATAATCGATTTCTGTAAAAAGGACTGGTGGCTCAGGAGTCGGTGTTGGTGTAGGAATAGGTGTTGGAGTTGGTGTAGGTGGTACTACCGTAGGAACTGGTGTTGCAACCGGTTTTGCTTCCACTTTATTTTTTGCTGCGCAGCTTACAAAAGTTAAACTTCCAAGCAATGCTAAACTAATAACTCCTAATCGAATACGATTTTGATTGTTTATCGTTTTTTTATTATGTTCTTTTTTTATTTCATCTAAATTATTAGAACTTATTTTCATTTTTATTTTCCCCCTCATTTCGCCAGCATATTATACTACTTTTTACCATAATTGGATGTTTTTTCCATATTTGGTAGAAATTTGAACATATTTGGTTATTTTATAAGATAAGGATCCTCTAATGTACCAATTCCAGATTTATATTGAACATTTTGTTGAAGATAAATGACTGGACGTACATCACCAAAAGTAAAAGCATTAACGGGATCTGGAACTCCTCTATTTATAATGTATACAAATGAACTAATTCTACTATTTGCCGTAACTGTCCACCATCCTTGTGAAAATATACGCCCTAAATAGTTATAGTTTTGACAAGTTTTACTTTCTGGTTTACAAGTGCTATCCAAGCTTGCATTCATAACATCATATGCTGGAATAAGTCCAATAGCTTCATTCTCTAATAATTTACTACATTCGGTACTGCCATCTAATGAAGTGGTATCACTATTGCGCATACCAATACAAATCGAATGAGACGCAATCAATTTCTTTTCATTATCTGTAAAGTAATCGTTATAGAAATTGTTTACTGTCGTACGAATACGGCTTTTCTCATAGTCGTTAATTCCTTCGTTTCCATTCGTATCTACATTGTAACGATCATCCCAAACAGAACGATCAATTTTATCATCTTGTAATAAAAGCATGATATATCCATCTTTATCAACTTTAATAATACGCCAATCCACGCCTGCAAAATGAAGGATATTTTGTGGTCTTTCTCCACGATATACATATTCGTTGTTAAGTTCATATAAACCACTTTGGTCTTGCGTTAATACACCTAATTGATCTTTAATATGAGCCGTTAATAGCTCTGTTTCATAGGCTTCCCCACAACTAATGTAAGAAGTATAGTAATATTCTCCACGAGTATTGGTAACGGTAGCAGAACCATTACAAGAAGTGTTCTCATCTTTGGTCATATCTACAAACGATTTAATAAGTTCTTCCTGTACTAAAGTAGATGCATCCACCGTTGCCGTTTCTCCATCTTCTTTTGGTAGCAATTCTTTGTGAAGAGCATAATATCTTTGTCCAGCTTCAAGTAATCTTTCTTCCATTTGACTATAAGATAAACTACGATTTTGTAATAGGAAGAAAATAGCAACAATCATAATTAATAAGACAATTGCTCCAACCACACTTCCTAAAATAATATACATTTTTTTCTTTTTAGAATCCATAAAACATGCCTCTTTTCTTTCTTTATTATAGCAAAAAAAAAATATGGTTACAATAACCATATTCATTTTATTATCCTCTTGTTCCGTCTGTAACATTTGTTCCTGTTGGGTTATTCCAGCAATCACTCCAGTTACCAGTACCTTCAACACCAGTACCACTTGTTCCAAACATTCCCATTAGAAGTGAAACAATGGTAGAAACGAAGAATACTGCAACAGCCGCAATAGCACGTTTAATTAACTTACCAGTAGCAGCCTTGATTTCCTTATCATCACTTGATAAAACAGCTTTTCCTAAATCAATAGATCCCATAACAATTAAGATAATTGGGATACCAATTTGAATAATGGGGAAAATACCATTTTTAACAAACGCAACAATAGGACCAATACCATTACAGTTATCTGCTAAAATTTGAAATAAATCCATTAAAATACCTCCCTTTGTATGAATTTATCATACGTTTTTTTTATTTCTTTGTCAATAACAATTGACAACATTTGTCAATTGTTATTCATTATTTCCACGGAATAAGTTAAAGAGTCCTCCAGCATGACTTCCGTCATTTTCACTCGGTGCCTCTAAAAGGCCTAATTTAACTAAGAAATCCGTTAAAATTGAATTTTTGATACGTTCATTAAGTGGGGGTAAATTATAAAAGAACTTTGCTTTTGACTCATATTCCAAATCATTAATATCCGTCTGATTTAACATACTTTGGCAAAGAACCATTTTCTTTCCCCTCATTTTTTCAAAAATTCTACGATCCCTTTTCATCAATTTATTGAGTCTAATCGTCGAAGGCGAAAGCAAGTAAATGACATCGGTGCAAGCATCTTCTTGATTGGAGTCATTTAAGTCCACCAAAATAATGTTTTTATCTTGATGTTTCATGACCTCGGTTGGAAATTGATCCGCATTCGATGAATACATGTCCTTTTCTTGAAAATATTGAAAATCTCTTTTATTTAATTCGATAGCGGCTACACTTCTACCATGGGATTCAAGTGTTTGCTTTAGCATGTAAATAAGTGTCGTTGCACCCGTATGATCGGTTAAATTTTTAACTCCTAAGATGACCGTACTATTCATCATGATGATGGTATCTCCTCCCCCACTCATGGTGGGAGTAGCCATTACAGTCGGTTGAATTTGACCTAGTTGATGAATATGGGCTACATCACGATAACTATTTGGATGAGAATACAAATATTGAAGTCCTTCTAGATTGGTTGTAAAGTTATAAAATCCCATCGAAATGAGTTGTGATAAAAAACCATTTGATGTACTATCCGGATCCGTTGGAGGCAATAATAAAATGATCTTATCAACTTCTAACGACATCGATAACTTCTGCAAATTGGATAGATTTTTATAATCTTTTATCGCTGTAACATCGAGAATCATTTTCCCAAAATAGAAATTTTGAAACATACTGATTAATTCATCTACATCAAATTGTCCATTAAGCGATTTAATGACATCGATATCGAGCCCAGCGACCACCGCCTGCTGTTCATTCGTTATAATTACGTTCATAAGATCACCCTTTTTATTCTAATAATTGGTTCCTCCGGAATTATTTAACTCACTATTCGTTCCTGAAGAATAAATCGTTTTCGTTTCTCCGCGTACGGCAAAAACACGAGATAAAGCTGGTAATAGCTTATCTAAAATCGGAAAACGAATTTGTACAAAGGTCTCTACAGCATAGTGAGAACCTATATATTGAGCACCTAGATTTTGCGTATTATGAGTACCTTCGATAATTCGTTTTAAACAATACCCACCATACTGTTTTTCATAATCGGTATCGCATCTAAATTCATTCGTATTATATCCTACTTGGTTCAAGTACTCCTGAATTTGATTACAAGCATTATCGCCGTTTACACATCCACCGTATTGTCCACCGGTAAATCCTTCGTTCTTTTCGATAATACTAATAATTTCGTTTTTTACACGGAAAGCTTTGGTATAGTTAACCGTAAACGCTAAATAAGCATTTACAATCAACAAAAAGATAATGATAATTTGGATGCTCATTGCTCCACCAATCGCTTCTCTCATACATTATCACCACTCTTTAATTAATTTGTTTGAGTTTGACCTTGATTTAAATGATAGTCTGAATCGGAAATGTTATTCCATTGGTCTTCGATCGTAGTTTGGATTTGTGGCCATAAGATCCAGAAAAATGCAACAATAGCACCAATTGCAATGATCGTAACAACGGTCATATTTAATTCTCCTGTCGCCTCTTTCATTAATTGAACACTCCTTTCTATTATTAGTTATAGCACAATTTACTTTATTGTACAACGTCTATTAACAACTACTTTACATTTTTAGAACATCATTAACATGGAAACAAGAATTAGAACCATGACGCCTCCACCGGTTGCAACAAGCATGATCATGGTTTGTCCTTCCATGTGGTTTAAGCGTTCCTTATATTTTTGTTCTCTTGCTTTATTTTGAAGGGAAGAAACGGTTCTTGAGAACATGAGCAAACGTTCTTGTTTTTTCTCTTGTCCACCGATTCCTAAACGATAAAGAAGCCGCATCATACGCATGGAATCACGTACGGGATAGGTATTCGCAAACTCCATATAAGGATCGATACTGGAATCTCCTGCATCAATTCGATCAATTAATGTTCTAAGTCCTGGTTTAAAAATTTCAGGTGCATCTTCAATCGATTTACCAAGGGCTACTGGAACCGTGTAATGCTGTACCAAAATTTCTAATCCCTTTAAATAGTATGGCAACATTATATCGATATCATGCAAATGTGCCTTATAATATTTTTTCAATTGACTGTAAGAAGATTTAAAAACTAAATATCCTACACCTAGTGACAACACCACCGTTAAAAGGTTTAAATCCGATAAGAAAATAAACAAGAAAATGGCTGCCGTTACAATTCCATATAGAATACGTTTATTAAAAAGTTCTCTTGGATTTACTTGTTCTCCGTATTTGGCATATACTAAGAATTCGTAATCATCTTCTTTTAACATTTGGAAATATTGTTCATTATCTTTTACAAACTTTTTTCCATCAATCGTATTGTTATATAAAAGAACAAAAATAATAATCGCTGCTACTATTAGTATTTCCATTATTCAGCACCTACATTCTCGTTATAATATTTTTCTCCTTTGAGAAGAAAATAACTATTAAAGATTAAAATTCCATGGAGTAATATTTTCATATACCACAAATCGAGTATTTTTAAATAGGTTTCATTCCCCAGTAAGTACTGTACCAACATAACCATTAAGTAAAGCATCATACCATATTTTAAGAAAGATTTATGGAAAGAGGCTCGTTCCATTCGGTCACGATAAACACCTTCAACCAACATATCGATATCGAGCTGCATGTTTTCCAAAGATTCTCCTGAGTCTTGTGCTTCTTCTTTGGTAATTTGTACGAACAACTGGTGCATACTTTTCACAATATAGTAATGATAGATGTTATCGAAGTATTGAAGTGATTCATCAATGGAACCATTTTCATAGGCTAGTTCAATCATGTGGTTGACATCTCCCAAGACAGGATCTTCTAATACTCCAGAAGCCGCAACTCCTTCCAACGCTTTAACGAAACTTTGGGTCGTTGCAAACTCCATAATGGTGTTGGTGGTATAAATTTGAATTTGCTCGAAAATAAATTCACTATATACTCTTTTACAACGTAAGAAAGCAAGGTAGGGAATCGTAGCATCGACAACGATGATGTAAACAATCGAAATTACAATGTTATAGAAATAAAGATACGATACAATTCCTGCAAAAGCCGAGAACATGAGTACTTGTGTGAGGTATTGACGTGCCGTGTACTCTTGTCCTAACTCTTTGGTCTTCTCTCTTACTAACTTAAAGGAATAAGGAGCGAATTTATCGTATACGAGACCTACTTGGTCGACGATAAAACGATAGACATTTTGTCCACGGTAATTACGATAGACGATAACAAAGATAGCAATTAACAGTAAGACAAATAATTCCATAGTTTATCACTCCTTTAAATTTCTTCTAATTCTTGAGCTTGTCCTGGTTGAACAGGCGCTGTCTGAGTCGTGTTAATATCTGTGAAAGAGACTCCTTTATTCTTGAGTTCTTCTTCTTTTCTTAATTTTTCCTCTTCTTCTTCCGTTAGAACGTTTTCAAATTTGGTATCTAGCTGAATATTTTGTCCTTGTAAGTATTCCATCAAATGACTACTTGGATTTCTTTTGATGATTTTTTCACCAATTTTCTGATAAAGAATACGATGTTGTACTTCATTGTCATCATCGACATAGAATTCGCACACTTCATCGATTTCACGGTGAAATTGTTGATATTTTTGACTGTAATAAGCTTTGATGTGTACGCCTAACTGAATATAACGATAAATCGTTTTTAAGAATTGATCAACATCGACTTCGGTCTCCATAAGGCTGTACATACGGAAAGGTATGGCACTCGCTTTATCGGAGTGGATCGTCGATAAGATATTGTGTCCTGAAGATATCGAGTTACGAACCGCACTTACGGCTTCTGCACTACGAACTTCGGATAGTAGAATCCATTTCGGGTTTTGTCGCATACAAGTAACCAACACTTCACTATAGGAAGCAATGTTGTTGGTCTTCATTGCTACAATATCCCGTTGAGGGAAAATACGATCCAAGTGTAACTCTAATGTATCCTCAATTGTTATTAATTTTTCATTGGTCTTGGTATGAGCTGCTAAGTATTTAACAAACTCCGTTTTACCTGAACCTGTTTCTCCACAAACGATGATGTTGCAATGTCCTTCAACACATTTAATTAAAAAGTCGTGGATATCTTTAGTAACATAATCTTCTTTTAAAAGATTTTCTTCTTTTAACCTGATCTTAGCAGGTGTTTTACGTATAACTAACGCAACCCCATTCGTCGCAATTGAATCGTGTACAAAGTTAAGACGAAGTTCGGTACTTTCTGCATCTAGAAAGGGACTTGCCATATTGAAGGTTTTTCCCATGACGTTAGAACACTGAAAGGCAAGTTTTTCTACCATAGCATTATTAATAGCTGGATTTTCTACTCGAACCGATCCTTGTGTTAAGGAACGAATCCAAATCTGTCCATTATTAGAATAAGAAATATCGGTTATATCGTCATTATCAATGTACGTTTGAAAGGGCCCAAAGTCTATTTGCTCAAATACATTATCATTCATAGTGAGCCCCCTTTTCTATTGTATTGCGCCACTACCTGACATATCTTCGGTCCAATACGTTACATTGTTGATCCAGTCTTTTAATTCTTCACTACTGATACGTACTTCACCTGGTTGTTCTTTTAAAGATTCTCTCGTTGGTACTGGTAAAAGTGTTGCATCATATGTTCTTAAGTACATCGTTTTTCTTAACAAGATATGGTATTCTTCTGGAACGGCAAAGATCATCATCGCAGGCGTTCTTTCTTCTTCGACATTATCGAAAACGTTTTGTCCATTTCCATCAAGAACCGCCAAAACTTTTACATTTTCAATAAGTTTTCCAACCATGATGGTATCTTTTTGATTCTTAACATTCTCGTCTAAGTTATTGATGGCTTTTAAGTAGATATCCACATAGTTTCCTGGAATAATTTGATTACCATAAGATAACGTCATATTCAAGGTCATGTTAACAAGTACATAACCATCGGGATAATCTTCACGAATAAGTGAATCCGGTAAAGCCGATTTCTCAACGACTGCTCTTCTATAAAACAAGCTTCCTGCTGGAATGACAGAATCGAAGTTACTATATTTGTTAACCACTTCACTTGCCGTTAGATAAATACTACTATTTTGAACCATCGAACGAGGAATTTGCATCATACCAATCATATCGGAAGTAATTTGTGTCTTTGGATTAATAGTTACGGTAGCATAAGGTACTGATATCGGTGTAATGGCTTGATTAACACGCATATTGTATCCGATATAAAGAACCAATACGCCTAGAAGAACACCTACTACTGTAACGGTATTTCGATTTGATAAAAATTTCTTAAATCCTGTAATTAAGTTATTCATCTTTATCCCTTCCTTCTTTTATTCTAGTTCATCCAAGACGTCTTCTACTCTACGCTCTTCTTCGTATTTCGTTTCGAGTATGGCATCGATTTGGTTTTTAATTTGGAAACTTTCTCCCGCAAATACGACCGAAGTGGAAGATCCTACTTTAACGCTCACTTTTGGAGGTGTTTCATTGATATCGTAAATACGAATATCGTAGTTACGATCGTTATTAACGTTTTCAGCAAAGCGACGAACGAAGCTTTCTACAAATTTTTCTTTGTCCATTCGAATTTCGCCACCCGATACTTGATAAAATCCATAATCGACCGCATCAAGCATGGCTGCTTCCGTCGTATCCTTTAATAAGTAGTAATCTAGTTCATTTCCTGAGGAGTAGTTTTGAATAATGTTGACCATTCCCAGTGTAAAAACCCCTAGTAAAATGATTCCGGTTAATAAAATACCTTTACTCATTATTGATTTCCTCCTCTCATATCAACGTATTTACGTTCACATACATTTCCTTTTTGGTTGTTACATCCCACCATGCCTCGTTTTTTCAAATCCATATAATAACTGCTCGTTCCATTTACATCATAATCACTATTGGCTCCACCATTTAGGAATTTACTTTGACATACGTTAATTCCTAATTTGGTATCACTATAACAATACATATCGTAATCTAAGTATTCACCATTATGCTCACGGTTATATTGACGAATGGCATTGATGTTTTGTTTGGTTAAGACGATTTCGTAATCAAGTTCCTCGGATGGATCATTTTCTTGGTTACTTGTTTCGTAAATCGTATCTCCTTTTCGAATGATTTCTAATCTCGTTTCATCCGGCATGATATTGTAACGCAAACTATTCGCTGAAGTTGTCCAGTTCCATCTTGGGTTACGTCCAATATCTTGTTGTTCTTCTAAGAATGGTTGATTTAAGTTAATAGGACGATAGATATAAGTAAGTCCACACGTATCAATACAGTTTGCTTCTCCTGGTGCACAAGCAGTACATCCTGGATTTAAGTAGATACCCGTGTTATCTTTAATTCCATAGAAGCAATCTAAGTCGATGCTTGACCATTGTCCCCAAGAACCAAGTCCACTAAAGTTATAGTGAATATTTTGGGTAATTCCTTGAGAAGCAAAATTTCCATCTTTAATCGCTTCTTCACTGTTTGAAGTAACCGTAGGCCACTTTTCATATAAGTTATAACCTAGGGCATTGATATTCGAATAGAACCTACGTCCCCCTTGATAATAATACTTAAGTAAATCAGGATTTACTTCAAATTGTTTTCTTCCATAACGGATATCGCCCACATTAATACTCGAAACATAAGATTCGTCTAAATAAAGTTTAATTTGACGTTTTACTTCATAACTTCTAACTTCTTTTTCTACTTGATAATGACCTGGTATTCCAATAGTTTCATTATGATTTTCGGTCATTTTTACTTCATAATCACGTGTTGTATTGTTTTCTGTATAGTTTGTAACTTCTTTAATGACTGTCGTATCCGTTGCATCTTTATATTCAATGACTTTACCGGTATGAGAATCTACTACCGAAGCACTAAATTTTTCTGGATTTTCTTTGTCGAGAGATTCAAAAGACTCTGTCGTATATTGATTGATGGCATTTAATACATTTTGAAGTTCTGCTTCACTTTTTTCTACCTCTTTACGATAAGCACTTTCTGGTGTTTCTGGAGGTATTACACAATTTGGACTCGTTACAAATACTTCGTAACAAAGTGTTGGATTGGTATTAGAGTTACAACCATCCAAGTAAGTAAAGGATATTCCATGTTCACTTACACAATAAGTATTCGTTGGACATCCATAGTTACTATCGGTTACATAACAACTAGAAATCGGTAATCTTGTTCGACCATAAGGTTTTCCTATTAATTCTGCACAAGTTTTATTACTTCCATGACTTAAATCTGTTGTTGAAACTGGTACTGCTTGAAGTGGATTAGCACTAAGTGTCAATTTAGAAAAGAGTCCTTGTGTATTATAGATAGGTATATTGTTAGGATACGTCATCTTATAACATTGATCGATACAATCTTGGGTATATTTTCCACCATCGCAAGAAGCCACACATTGATCAAAGGATGATGTAGGTCCTGCTCCTGCTTGTCCTGTATGATTTGCAGGTCCTCCCCAACATTCAACAGAATATGCACATTGTGGTTTATACTCAGGTTGTCTTAGTTGTACAGGTGTACAAGTACGAGTCATATTAATGACAGGGCTATAACTGAAACCTTGACCAGCACTTAATCCTTTTGGTTGCTCGTAAGTGATTTCTAATTTTTCGGTACAAAGTGCACCCCAATATGTTCCTCCTACCCCTTCTAAAAATTGGGTATATTCTTGAGATGATGCCGTATGTTCACTGGTATTTGAATTTCTATTTTTATCGAAGTAGCATTGTAAATGGTCCTCTACTTTACCTGTGGATAAACGTGTTAAAATATTTTTTGCACGATCAATATCTTCACGTACTTTTTGATCGGTATATTGGTCTACGTTAGACCAATTCATTTCTTCTTCAAAGCATTCACTGACTAAATTCGTAGCAATTCCTACTTTATCGGTTCCATTTACTTGGTTACGATAATCTTTACAAATTTGTTTATTATAAATAGGATTCGGAATGGAAGTGGAACCTGCTCCTTGAATATAACCCATGTAAGCTCCATTACAAGGATTTCCGCCACCCAAGCCTAGATAGAATGCAAGGAAATAGTCATCCCCCGGATTTACCCAAAACTGAATGACCCCATCGTTGTTGGTAAGCCAATTGTTTCCCGGAAATTCATATACTTGACAATTTCCACTATCATCATAACTCGTACAAGTTTCACGATAAGCCGGTTGATTACCACTTGTATTTTGTTTTGTTACACGTTTAACACGATAACCTTCTGCTTTTTGAATCGTTACTTTCCACTGGCTACGAGAACTATCCCATACTTGTGAAAAGTTTGCATTACTGTTTAGTTCATTCATAGGAGTTACCTTAGATATATCTTGTTCTAGTGGGCAAGAATAGAAAGTATATTTATCATCACCAATATTTCCTTCTGTAATTCCGCAACTGATACCTAATGAAACCGCTTCAAAATAGTCCTCTTTTGGGCAGGTATTGGTATTTCCACCACTTTGATAACAAGAATTGATGATATCTCTTTGTGTAATTTTAGATAGTTGTACATTACTTCCTGCATTTTGAATGGTATAAATCATTCCTCCAACACAAACTTGTCCATCACTATCTGTATTTTTAGCACTTACTAATAAAGGAAATAAAGCAAGAAGGAGACATACTCCCAATCCAATTATTTGCTTTTTTTGTTTATTCATTTCAAGGACCTCCTATCTTACTTGATTATATCATAGTTTGCCGTTGTTTGAACAGCATATTTTTCTACTTCTTCATTTTCTCTTAATTTACGGGCATCAATTCTAAATTGTGTTCTTCCTTCAAGTCCAAAGTATCTTGTACAAGTAATAAGAGAGATAAGCGTATCTTGTTCATTTACTTCTATATTATATCGATATAAACTGTTGTCGATGGCGGTCTGGATATAATTTTGCGTCTCACTCAAAGAGGTCGTCGTATCTCCTTTTTCATTATCTTCTACAAAACCAACGGCATAGATAAGATAAAGTTCATCTTTTCCATCATGGGTATATTGGATATATAAGTTGTCTTTCGCAAAGTCGTAATAAACAAAGCTCATAAGTTGTTCAAAACGAACATGATTTTCGTCGGCAATAAGTGGTTCACTAGAAACGTTTTGAATATTGTGTCCATAGATGGCTAAACGGTTTTCCCCTTCTCCTGGACGATGTGCTACCCAAGTGTAATCAATACCACTTCGATAGGCTTGAGGCGTTTCATAAATGATAGGATAATCGATATTCGTACCTTGTACCCTAATCCAACCAACGGAATTGACGTTGGCAACTTTGGTATCACTTACTTGTTCAACTCTGGAATCAATGGCGTATTTTACAAAAGTGGATCCCATTTTTTGATTGGAAACGTAAATGATTACGAATCCTATTACCGCAAGTATTAACAATAAGGTGATTTGCCCATAGGCATTTTTACTTTTCTTTTTCATATTTTACCTCTCTTACTTTATATAATATGGACTAGTAACCGTTCCTTGTCCACTTGAAATACGTGCATTTTTACTAATGTAGATAACGGCTTTTATAGCATTGTTTTTAAAATCCTCAAGGGATACATCAAAGGCAATTCCATTTCTTGAGTTGACCATAAAGAAATGATTCTCTTTATTAATTACATCCATTAAGTAGTAATTGATTCCCATGAATAAGTTATTGCTGTTTACTCCTGAGAATAAGTCATAACTACTTGGAATTGAAAATCTTGCTCTAAATGTTTCAGTATTATATTCATCGTATTTTTTTCCTTCTTCATAGTAAGGTCTTGTAAATTCATGTTCGATTAATAAGTTATCAGCTACATAATTTCCTAGTTCATTATTTAAAATGTAACCTAAGTTGCCTTCTACTAAAGGATTGAATTTACGAATTCTATCTTCATCTTGATAGGTAGCAGTTAACTCTTTTCCAGTAGAACTATTGGTAAGCGTTCCTGCTCCTATAAGTTTAATATTTCCTTCTTCATCAAAACCACTGATGCGGAAGAATTGTCCGGAATAGTTTACGTATTCTCCGATATAACGAGTATTTAAGTAGTCATTATCTCTTCCAAACGTATAATCATCTAATTTATAAGGCTTTTCACCGGAGCCATCACCATCCATGACATAAAGATTTTCGGTTTTTAAATTGATGACTGGACGAACGCCTGCTAAATTTTGATTAGCAAAATCGCTTATTCTACTATTTCCATAATTATAGTAGATAAAACTGTTGGTTTCGTTTTTCTTATCAAGTAACCAGTAACTTCCCATTTGGTATAAGTAAGAAGTATTCTTGCTATCGATGGATGCTAATAATTCATTCATGGAAAGCATTCCAACAGGAAGGGCATTCGAATAACTATCACATTCTTTCATCTGTCCTAAAGAAGTTGTATTTTCACACCAAGTGCTATCTTGTTTAACATATTGACTGGCATTTTTAAGTGCTTGATAAAAAGTATTGTTCAACCATTTTGCCAAATTAGAGTTTTCAAAGTTCTCTCCTTCGTTTCGGTAAGGCATATTCGCTACATTATCGTCTAATATGAGTTTAATACTGTTATCATCGTTTACCTTGATAATCCGCCAAAGCATGCCAGAGAATAATATGTAGTTATTGGCATTTTCACCTTTGTAGGTATTGCTTTCATCGGTTGCCGATTTAATTTCATCGACGATATTGCGAACGACATACACATCTCTTGTTACATCGCTTCGGTTATGCATTTTATCATAGACCGTATAACGCACTTTATATGATCCTATTTTTTTGGTATTAACATTAGAGGAATCAATAAGCACTTTGCTCACATCAATATCTTGGTCATGATCATCTTTGATGCTTTCCACACCTAATTCTTGATATCCACTATTAATGGTTAGATAGTAAGGATCATCTCCTTTTAAAGTGATGACTGGTCCTTCATGATCCACATTGGATTGATATTTTCCACAGGATAAGTAAGTGTAGTAACGGTATTCTTCTCCTTCTTTAAATACTCTAACCCATGAGTCGAGCGAACAAGTATCGTTTTCTTTAGGAATCATCAACTTCTCGATTCGCTCTAAGTCGTTTAATTCTTTTAAAGTAACCGAGACCATTTCTCCATCTTTTTTAGGAAGTCTTGATGGATACTGAAAGTAATAATATTCGGCGGCCTCTTGGAATTTCTTTTCTTCTTGTCTAAAGAGAAAGTATCCTTCAATAAAAAGAGCATAAATCAAATACAAAAGAAGAAGACTTGCACCTAAAATGGCTAGAATTAAAGCTAATCTTTTTTTCTTTTTAACTTCCGCTGGTTGCATTTTCATTTCCTCCTTTTAAGAAATATTCATACGTTTTATCGCGAACAACAAACTTAAACGCAACATCGGTCGCATTCATGACTTCTTTAGGTACTAGCAAATAAACATATTTTCCTTTCCAATCTCTCGATAATGGTAAGGAAAAAGTGGATTCTTTTTTGACTTGGTCGATGGTATAAACAAGTTTGGCTTGTTTGGCTAAGAAACTACTTAAAGATAAACCGGTCGTATCTTCACTAAAGTTAAGTCGTAAGATGCTTTTATTTCCACTATAGTTTGAAGCTTTTATTTTACCTTCATAAACTTTGCAATCCCACACATAGCAACTGGTGTATAAGTAAGAAGCTTCGTCCATGACTTGATAGTTGTAAAAAGAAACCGTTTTCTTGGTTGTATCATAGAACTCTAAATCCATCGCTGTATTGAGGTATGCTAAAGAGGTTTCAGTAGAAGATGAAAGATCGGTCAAATTGGTATGAATAAGACGTAGTTTTAAATCGTTGGATCCTCTTATTTCTTGATAGTAAAGTGTATATTTAGAACCAAAATCGATGGGTTTTATTTCATAGATTAACAACATGGAATTGGTAACGCCTGGTGCAAGGGTTTGGTTCTGGTAGCCTTTTCCTAAATCCGTGAAGTATTGGTCATGACTTTGAATCGGCACATAGTAATTATGATTTGCTGTAATGATAAACTTCTTGGTATCCAAAGTTAGATTTTGATTAGTGACATTTTTTATAGATAAATCGAGGATTATATATTTTCTTCCTTCTTGGTTGATTACATTTCCCGCATAGTCTTTATCAGTAAAGTACATCTTATTAATCTTTAACTCATAGGAATTAGCCCGGAAGGTTTGTCCCATCTTATAAGTTCTATTCTCAACAAAAATTTGGTGGTAGAGAAAGTAACTTCCTCCTAGAAAAAGGACTAAGGCAATGGTTAAGCAAATGCCTTGGTGTTCTAGTACTACGTATTTGATACGACGGAACCGGTTCTTAACGACCCTTTTAACTTGATAAGGATCAAGTCCTACCGATACTTCGACTTCTTCTCTATCTTCTTCGTTAATATCTAAGTACTCTTCGTCTTCCCTAAAACCAAACTTTTTTAAATCGAGTCCTAAGAAACGAACGAGCAAAATCACTAAAATCGCATATTGTGGAATACTCACAATAAACAAGAAATCTCGTATTAATAACGTTTGTTGTAGATTAATGGCATCAAACCCAATATGATTAAAATAAGAACTAGCATAAATAAACGTGATCATTACAAGGAAATATTCTAATAAGATAAGTCCATAGACCACGACTGGTTTCTTTTTATAATAAAGTAAGAAAATTAAAACAAGGCAAATGGCAAAAATAGCCACAATACAAGTAAAAAACAAAAAAGAAGTATATTCGGACATCGGAGTAGCAATAGGGTTATAGTATTTCGTATCCAAATAATTCCTTACCATATCTTGAAAGGCTAAATTTCGAAAGAGCACATAAGTAGAAAGAAGGAATAGAAGAAAATTGATTTTTTGGAAATGCTTAATTAGAAAAGCATAGGGTTTTCTAAAAATCATACACTGCTACCCTCCTATTCTAGATACTATAATAAGTATAACCTAAATGGTATAAAAAAGAAAGAGTTTTTTATGAAAGAGATTTGCTAATTTCTTGAATCGATGCTATAATGACTTTAGTCAAGGAGGGAAAACCATGAAAAAGATATTTGCTTGTATCACCATACTTCTTGCAAGTCTTTGTCTTACCGGATGTGGAGGAAGTAAATACATTCAAGAAATAGACTTAAAAACATTGAATGAAAAAGTAGAAAATAAGGAGTCTTTTGTCTTAGAGGTTATGCGTACATCTTGTTCCGCATGCCAAGATTTTGCTCCTAAATTAGAAGAAGTTACTTCGAAATATGAAGTAACAGTTTATCAAATCAATACGGAACATCTTTCCGAAGAAGATTTTAATACTTTTAAAGATGCTTATAGTGTAAGTTCTACTCCAACGGTTGTCTTCTTTACGGAAGGACAAGAGTTAACAGTAGGAACCCGTATTGTAGGAAGTGTTAGTAAAGATAAACTAATTTCTCAATTAAAATTCATGGGTTATATTCAAGAATAA
>CANRHM010000003.1 GCA_947630415.1 uncultured Bacilli bacterium
TCTTTCATCTCCTGCATATAGTATGACTTATTTCCTTAAATTTTATACAATGACTTTTTCAAGAATTATTTACAATTTTTTCATAAGCACTTTACAACTAGAACCGAAGTAATCTGTTATTTATTTTCTCTATAACAAAAATTTATATTATCACTTTATCTAGTAAAGATTTTAAATTTATAAATATATTGACAAGCAAAAGATTTTAATATTAATATTTAATTAGATGATACCAATTACTATGATGGAGGAAATATGAATAAGATTAAAATTAATATGCTATCGATGGCCGATCAAGTGGGAGGTCAAGGTGTAGGAAGTGCTTATTTAGAACTTTTAAATTTACTTAAGAAAAAAGGAAAAAAAGATTTTGAAATTGTTGTTAACAAAGGAACGAAATACGATATTCTCCATGCCCATACAGTGGAACCTAGAAATCTTTTTAAAATGCTTTTAACCAAAGGAAAAACCGTTTGCTATGTGCATTTTCTACCCAATACTTTGGATGGTTCTATTCATCTTCCAAAACCCATCTTTGCGATTTTTAAAAAGTATGTACTCTATTTTTATAAAAAAGCAGACTATTTAGTGGTCGTCAATCCTTCTTTTAAAAAAGAAATGATTTCACTTGGCTTAAAAGAAGAAAAAATATTCTACATCCCCAACTTTGTTTCAACTAAAAACTTTTATCCTAAAAAACAAGATAAAGAAAAATTAAGAAAGAAACTAAATTTACCAGAAAAAGCCTTTATTATCTTAGGAGCAGGACAAGTGCAAACTAGAAAAGGTGTCCTTGACTTTATCGAAATTGCCAAGAAAAGAAAAGATGATCTCTTCCTCTGGGCAGGAGGCTTCTCTTTTGGTAACATCACCGATGGTTATGAAGAACTAAAAAAAGTCATGGAAAATCCACCAGAAAATGTACGTTTTCTAGGTATTATTCCACGAAATGAAATGAACGATTTATATAACGCTGTGGATCTTTTACTAGTTCCTTCCTATAATGAACTTTTCCCTATGACCATTCTAGAAACGGCTAGTACCAATACGCCTTTTGTTTTAAGAGACTTAGAGTTATATGAAGAAATCTTATTTAACAAATATCCAAAAGCTCATGATAATAAGGATTTTATCGAAGCCATAGACACTTTAAAAAAGAATCCTAAAGAATATCAAAAACAAGTGGAGTATACCAAAGAAATAGCTTCCTACTATAGTGAAGACGCCATCTATAAAAAATGGAAGAAGTTTTATACGGATGTCGTAAATGATAAAAAATAAATATTTATCTTTGCTTTATAATAGGTGATGATATGGAAGAAAAAGTAATTCAAAAGTTCAATACCTATTTTCCTATGTTTGCTGATTTTAATTTAGAAGGAACAAGTTACATTGTAGGAGGATTCCTTACCAGTATTCTCTTGAATGAAGAAATACACGATTTAGATATTGTTATCTTAAATGGTAATAAAGCAAATATAAAAGAAAACTTAGATAAAGAACATCTCTCCTACCACGAAAATTATTTTCATGGTTATAAAGTACAAATAGATGCTAAAATCATCGACATTTATCCAACCTCTAACTTAAAAGAATGCTACCAATACAATATCGAAGGATTATTCTTTGATATTGATAAAAAAGAGTTTGTTGAAACCACTTTTATGGAAGCTTTAACCGAAGGAAAGTTAAAAGAGTTAAATCCCCATAACCGTGGTAAAAACAGAAACGAAAGAAAAGAAAAACTAGAAAATCGGTTTCAAAAACTATTAACGTTAAAAGAAGAAAATCAATTACCCAATATAAAACCCTTTAGATAAACGCTAAAGGGTTCTTTTTTAATTGTTTAATAAATCTAAGTTTTGTACATCTTCATTAATTTTATCAATGGTATCTTTAGAACAAGTTGCAAGGAAATGCATTATCGTATTGGGATTATCGTAGAAAAGATCAACTTTATAAAGAAGGATTTCTTTTAAATTGTGTATTCCTACCGATAAGAAATGATTAAGTATTTCTTCCACGCGTTCTTGATTAGTCGATAACTCCAAGATATCTCGTTCGGTAAGTTCTTCTTTTAAAGTCTCTAAATCTTCTTCTGATAAATTATAGTTTAGAAGGTATTTCATTTATGGGATCCTCCTTCTGTAGGAGCATAAATAGGTCCTACACATCCTTTTAAAGTCTGATACTCATTTTGTGTTACATAACTACCTTTGGTAATGCAATACATGAGTTTATCTTCTCCAGGAGCCATCTTATTTAAAGCACTATAGTATCTTAAGACCTTTGGTCTAGAGATCGTTAGAGTACCAAACTTATAAACATAATCATTTCCTGGAACACGATAATTTTCTTCTAAATATTGAATTTCAGCATCTTTAAAGATTTCTTCGGAATAAGTACCATTTTCATCTTCTTGAATTATACTATCGTACGTTGAAGCAAGTGGAGCCATATCTTCCATCGACATAAACGAAGTAAGGCGAATCGCTTCCAAATACTTGTGTCCATAGCCAAAGTGGCGAACAAAGAAGTCCTTGCTAAGATTTCCTTCACGTGAATCTGAGAAAAGTTTTCGATAATAATCTACTTCCGATAACTCGCTCTTTAACTGATGAGCAAGTGTTAACGTATCTTCCGTCATAGTGACAATACTAGAGGAATGATAACGAACATACTCCGAATAAAAACGGGGCATAGTACTAGGTCCATGAAGTAATCCCGCTTCAATTAATTTATCTAAATGAAGTGCTAAATTATGGGAAGAATAAGCGGTTACCACTGGTGGTTTGATAGGAGATCCTTCAAAGAAACCATATGATGCAAGTATTTTATAATTTTCAAGCACTTGCTTATGAGGTGTCTTTAACGTATTTAATCCTACTCCACGTTTTAGTGATACATCATAACCTTGTTCAGTTAAGAACTTCTCATTATCAATCATATCTTGATAACTAGCATCAAATAAGTAACGATAGAATATGATTTTATCTGCACCTTTACGCGTTCTTATTACATCACCAGGATTAATCCATACTCTTGGAGAATCAAAGAAAACATCTTCAAAATGACCATCTTTCTTCATTCTTTCAATTTGCTCTTGTACCGTTTGTCTCGATCCATAAGCAAAAATAGTTAATAAAGAAGCAGGACTAAATCGATTTAAGAGAGGACCTTTACCATCATCAAAAGATTCCCTCTGTAATAAAGAAAGAACATCTTCTATTTGGTTTGTATCTAAAAGGGGTGTCATCACAGCAGCATAATCATCATATAACTTATCTACTTCCTTAGGAAGTCCATGGGCATGAAAACAATCGAGCACTTCTTCTCTACTAAGTCCCTTTACATCGCGACCTTTATCGTTATATCTTTTTATTTCAATTAAGAGACTTTTTTTATCATTAAAAGAAAGTTTTGGATCGTCCATCGCATTTAAGAAAAGTTCAAATTCATCTTGTGTAAAACGATCTGTATTATCTTTATCTTTATATTTTCCTAGTAATTGTTGATAATTATCTTGTTCCTCTACTAAAGGTCCGTCATCATCAATAACGTCTTTTCTTGCTTCCATTTTATGGGTAATAGTAGTCTCGGCTTCTTGTAACTGATGCTTAAAAGTAGCAAGGAATTTTTGTTGTTTTGAAGATAAATCCATCTTTAAAGCATTCGATAAAATACCTTCGTAGACAAGACCAATAATACGTAAATTTTCTTGGCAAGCCTTTAAATCCATCGCATCATTTAGCACATAACGTTCCAACAAGGTAGAAATAGCATTAATATCAAACAAACGCACATTGCTTTGATCTTGTTCTAATTTTGAAAGAAATTCTAAACAAGATGCCTTATCTTCTTCTAATTCTTTGGTAATCTGATTTTCTTTTTGAGCTTGCTTTATTTTTTCATTCAATTCATTTACTTTTGCTTGTAATAAATCTTGTAAATGCATAAATCATCCTACCTTTCCATTAAAAGTCGATATGTTCTTAAATAGAAGGAAAAATCACTATGACGTCTTTGAAAACGACTAATAAATTCATTCAAACTAAGTCCTAAATCAAAAGCAAGATCTTCCATATCGATTTTCTTATCTTGAATTAAGGTTAAGCAATCGGAACGAATGTCTAAAAAAAGTTGATCTAATTTATCGCGTATCATAATTCGATTCCTCCTTTAGGAAGAAGAGCTTTATCCATTTCTTCTCTTATAATTGGTGCTTGGCTTAAAGTAGTTGCATCTTTCTCTTTAATTTTGGTAACAAGACTATTAATTTCTCTATCGTATCGTTTTGATATATAAATGGCTTGATCAAAGATTTCTCCCGCTGGTGCAAAGGTAAGAATAACAAGGGAATCATTTCCTGCTTTCGTATAACAGCAAGCCATATTAGAAGATCTTACCACGTACATATCATAATCAGTTTTTAGTTTCTTTTGTACTTTCGTATGTCTATTAGACATTTCAGGATCTTCTATACCTCTTTCCAAGCGATCCATTAATAATTGAATTCGTTTCTTTTCACTAGCATTAAAATGAGTTAAATCGAAACAAGGACTATTCTTATCTAGTAAGAAGAAAATCTTAGATGCGGTAGGATGCGCCTCTTCCTGTTTACTAGCATTGTATTCATCAACAGAGTCTTTGACTTCATGGAGAAGACCTTCCGTCTCATCTAAATAAAGACTAGCTTCTTCATAAACATCTTGATTTTGCGTTTCATTAGCAAAGACCGTTTGAAGTTCCTCTTTATACATTGATAACTCAAGTAATTGTACCATCAAGCGTTCTTCGACATAAGAGAAACTAGAAGTATCAATTTCTCCCGTATCATCAGTCATCTTCATCTCTTTTTCACATGCAGCTAAGTTTTTTGCTAATTCTATTTCTTTTTCGCTTTTTCCTTGGTAAAGATAACTATATTGACTAAGGTAATCATTAATTTCCTTACTTAAAGCAGTATACCTTTCCCGAAGTGGTGCAAATAAATCTTGCTTTGGTTCTTCAGTAGGTACTACTTCTTCATGAGGGACCTCCACGATAACAGGAGCAGGAACCTCTTGAGATTCCATCACTGTAATAGGTTCTACCTCTACTTTTTTTGGTTCTACAGCCTGAACCACCGGTTCAACTGTTTTAGTTTTTGATGATTCAGGAGATGTTTTTTTCTTATGATTTGCTTTTACACAACTATCCCAAGCTTCTTTAGTTAAAACTGCAAGTTGATCTTCCTCTTCTAAACCACTTTGATCCAAAAGCGTTAAAAAATAATCAAAATCGTATTGTTCACGTCTTAGAACAGCACCAACTTTTTCTAATTCAGCTTCAACTCTATGAACCTGATCTTCTCCCTTACTTTCCAATACTACTCTTTTCTTAAAATAGTCATTTTTGGTAATGGAATCAAGAGCCATTTGTACTTGTTCTGCATCCATGGCATCATGTGCTAAAAAGAAATCAATCACCCGAATGGAATTATCCAAATTGGGATCTAGTAAAAGAAGTCCTTCTCTGGCCTTTAAAACATTTTGGGCAGTTGGTGCATCTTCTAGTACCGTCATTTGTGAAAGTTTTCTTAACCGATCATTTAGTTGTGCTTTTTCTTGTTCTAGTTTTTTCCCTACACCTTGAACATAGGAATCAAACTTATTAATTGAAGTTACCTCTACTTGCATACGTTCACCCCATCTATCTTATAGTCTCTATTATTCTAAGGTAATTATAGCAAAAAAAAGAGGCTTCGACAATCACTTTTATGGATTTTTATTACGAAAAAAAGAAGTCCCTTTCACAAGAACTTCTTATTCCTTTATAAGTTGTTTATAATTGTCTTTAAATTGGGCTTCTGCCTTTTTAACATCGATCTTATCTTCTAAGTTTAAGTAACTAATAACACTTCTAAAGTCACTGGCCAAATCGTGTCCCATAATTCCCATACGATCTGGTTGATCAAAGAAAAGATCATTTTTGTTTAAATGAAGAGCACGTCTTATAAATCTTTCTGAGCAAGTACAACCATAATTATCGCCCCAATAGGATCTTTGCACATCCATTGTTTCTAGAACACGGAACAAAATACGGCGACAAAACTCAACGCGACAAGAAGTCTTGTAAAGAGCTTCTAGATTGAGAGCGGAAGATTGTCTTTTGATGCCCACGGCAATTTGAATGAGTTCATTTCCTTCTTCGGATAACTCAAACGCATTAATTCCTACTTTGTAACCAGACTTTTCAAGTGCTTTTACCACATTCGTTAAAATAATCGCACGATTAAGCACTTGACTTTTTGAAGTCATGTGATTATAAGAAAGACTCGTATGAATCTGTACAAACTTAGGTCGTTTCACTCTTCTTCGGTCTTCATAACACAAAGGATCACCTCTAATATAAGAAGGAACAATTAAGAATCCTCCTTGAAGGGATTTTACCGTTTCATAGGTATGAAGATTATGAACATTATCTTTCGATAAGTTTTTTTGAAGTGTTAAAAACTCCTGATACCCTGGATCAACTGGTCCAATTAAATCTTCAAGTGCTTTTTTATAAGGTTTCCCTGCAAAATCGTAATCATTGGTTTCACTAGCAAGCTTATGAAACACACTTTCATTTATGGAAGGATTACTTTTTAAGTAACGATACAAGGAATCGAGCGAACTAAAGCGTGCTAAATAAAGACGATAACGTTCCCCATTTACTTCCAACACTTGAGGTGGAAACATACACTCTGGATAGTTAATATAATTCTGTGGATATTCTGCCATAAGAATGCACTTCCTTATTTTTCTTTTCCTTTTTCACAGTAGTAAATAAATCTTTTTGCTAGTTGCTTTTCTGAAACACGGCTTAGTGGTGCAGAACTTTGTTCAAGCGTTATTTGACCGGAAATATCGTAATAACTTCTAAACTGTCTTGATAAATAATCAAGGTAATCTGGTCCTTTTGTTTGAATGAATTTTTGGCGAAGCACTTCATCCGCGGTTTTACTATTGTGTTCAATGTACCTAGCGATGGCTTCGGCATCTCTTGTAGAAGCAATTCCAGAAACGGAAGATTTACCCTGTCTTCTAGCCCACGAATCACAAGCCTTTCTAAAGTTAGCAAAAATATGATACCAGTTGGTATGTTCTCCAAAGAGACGTTCTTCCACGCCGTTATCGTATTTAAATTCAATAGGCGTCATACGTTCCAAAACACTTTCATCGAGCTTTCCACGAGATGAGAATTCTTCACTTTCTCCTTCTCCATTTGTATTACCTGCTGCCATCATTCTAAAGTTAGGACTCATCGGTACAATCATATCTTCACCAAATGTAACATAAACCTTTTTGTTAGGATTTTGAATAACTTCAAGTGAACTTGAATAGATGCCATTCAAAGAAACAATCGAATCCGCATCTCCATTATCAAGTTCATCGTAACCTAAGAGTTTTCCATACGTAGTTGCCACAAAGGTTGGGGTTGCTCTATATCTTCCTTGTGGATCATTATAACCAATAATACTATAATTACCGGTAATCTTTCCATTATCGATATAATCAAGTCCTAAAAGAGAAGCAACTTGACGCATCAAATGTGTTTTTCCACATCCAGAAGGTCCCCATAAGTAAACCCAATCGCCTTCCATTACACAACGAATGACTTCATCCGTTAACTCATGGAACAATTCTCCTTTTTCAAATCTTTCCTTCTTCAAAGCCATTATTTTATCAAAACGTTTATTAAAAGAAATGGATTCATCAAAAGCTGGAAGAATTCCTTTATTCGTACTTTCTACTGGAATGGTTACATTAGGTCCCATCGGAACAATTAAACGACTATTTCCAGATACATAGGTTCCTTTTTCTTTAGATGTTACTTTCTCCGGAGCACTAGTTACGACTACAGTTTGTTTTTGTAAAGACTCAATTTGAGCCATCATTTCTTTGATTTGTTTTTCTTGGTTCACTGATCCCAATAATTTTTGTAGTTTTTCATCGTTACTAAGATAATCTTTTAAGGTATCTAAGCTACTGTTAGCAGCATCCTGTAGTCTTATAAGTTCCGAAGTCGTAGTCGATTGTAGGGTACTAGCAGCAAGACGAAGATCACGCATTTTAACAGATGCTTCTTCTAATAATTTATTAAATACTTGATCGCTACTGGATTTGAAAGATTCTTGAAGAGATAACAAATATTGATCTAATTTCTCAAGCATTTCTTTTCGGGCTTCACCTACTTTTTGATTCATTGAGCGAACGGCACCATCGGCATAATTACTGATGGTTTTTTTACCCAACTCCACACAGCCATCAATGATCTTTTTACCTTCCGTTGTAAGGGCGTCAATTCGTTCTTGGAAGGTATCGATGTTTTGATCCATCGCTTCTAATTTTTCAATCAAACCTTGTGCTTTTTCAGCTTCAGCTGAAATATTGGCTAAGGTCTTTTCTCCAACCGGATAGATACCTACTCGTTTTTTTACTTCGGTCAACCTTTTATCGTGATAGACAGAAACCGATCCTAATTCCGTTTCAAGTCCATTCATAAAAGCAATAAGTTCATTTTTTAGCACAGTTGGATTAATACAGTAAGGACTTACTTCACAAGCATAAGACACAATCTCTTGGTATTGTGATTTTAATGTCTCATTACTTAAAATAAGCCTTACAATTTGAATATAATCAAGACGATTATTAAACAAGGCATAAAGTTTCTTATCAAGAACACCTTCACTAATCTCTCTAAAATCGTAAGCAATAAAGTTATTGATAATCATTTCTTTAATTGCACTATATTCCTTGGTTTCCATTCCTTGTGGAAGTAAGAAATGAACGGTATCAAGAACGCGATCAAACGTATTTGAAAAATCAGCATCATCCTCATAATTTTCTTGTAATAGTCCCAATACGACACGTTCTAAAAATTCATACTCAAAAAAGTCGTTATTGCGTTCTTTATTTTTAATACCCTGTACATAAGTAACTAAAGCTCTTTGCACCCCATAAGAGACATCCGATCTATTAATTGCTCGAATTAAATTTTTATATTGTTCTTCCATGTTATTTATCACCCTTTACTAATTTTTTCATTTTGGCTTTATTTAAAAAATCGCTAGCATCAATGACTTCTTTTGAATCGACGGATACTAAAGATGCTTGTTTCAATCCCTCAAAACCTTCCTTACTTTCTCCTAAATGATAAAAGTAACGATTTTTAAGTTTTCCTTCATAGTAACCATTTCGTTTTAAATCGCTATCTAAAAAGTGCGTCTCTAATAAATAGAGATGATCTTTCTCCGATAAAGAAACGCCAATTACACTTTTATCGACTTCATCTAAAACAACTTCTAAAGAATTCATCCCGGTTGTTCGATTTCTTCTATAGATTCTAGCATAATGTTCCCGTTCTAAAAAATGTTCTTTACTAGATGCTAAATAAAGATTATGAATTGTAATCATCTTTTCATCTTGGGTTACTTCATCAATCGAAGTAGCAAGTCCAAAAGAAGCCTTCCAAGGAAGTAAAAACCAAGAGAAGTTTGGCGTTTGGTATACGAAGTCAGGTAATATAGGCTTATCTACTTTTTCCAAATCGTGATTTTCATAACGAATAATGACCTCGTCTTTCTTAACTTCATACGTCGATTTAATCATGTCTTTTGTAACAAAATAATGAGCGATTGAAGTCATATTCAAAAAAGGAAAACTGGTCTTAACTTCGATAGCATCGTATTTAAATTCCAAATCCAAGGTAACTGGTGATAACGCATTCGTATTCCCCAGTTCAAAGTGATAAAAAGAATCACTTAATTTCGTCGCTAATAAAGGAACAAAATGTTCTATTCCATCAACTTTAGCCGACAATAAATACTGTTCTTGATAGCCACGAAAGATAGAAGAAAATTGCACCACTTGATCGGTCACTTGATATAACTTTTCTACGTGATAAAAGACGATATCCATCAAAGGAGAAAACTCATCTTCCAAAAAAAGAAGGCTTCCGTCATATCCTTTTTTTCCTTCAAAAAAGTGATATATCTTATCTTTTTCTCCAAGCAAACCACTATCAAGTACCTGTTTAGTGTGTTCATCGATGTCAATTCCTTGATATAAATGGAAAGGATCGGTAAGACTATTTTCATAAACCTGATTCTTTTCATCGTGATAAACCTCGACTACTTTCTTTACATACTCATTAAAGTATTCATCTTTAGCCGTATAAGAAAGTTGTTTCCCTCCATCATACGTAATGGAAAGAACAGGAACAACTAAGGCTTTATTGGACTTATCTTGAATAACATCCCATAACTTTATAGACTCTAAGTTACGAATGTTATAAATAGCAATCAATTCTTCGTCCATACTTTTTAACTGCATCTTACCTTCCCCCCACATCTAGTTTTCTATCCTATCATAAAAGCACCTTTATTTCAAGAAAAATCAGTATCCAAAAGCATATTTTAAAAACCTAACTAATAGGATAAAACAGGTGATTGTATGAATAAAGAATCTAAATTATTTCTTCTACTCTTTATAGGACTTTTATCTTCTGTTTTAATAGGCTCCGTTATTTTAAGAAATAGGAGTCCTAAATTAAATACTCAAAAGGAACTTACCGCGACCGTCATGGCTTTTTCGGAAAACACTGTAACCGTCAAAGATGAAAATGATGTAGTTTATACGTTTGGCATATTAAAACAAGATAACATCGAAGTGGGAAGTACCATCAAGCTCTCCTATGAAGGAAACTTTATCGATGGTGTAATTGCTTCTTCTTACGAAGTAATTCCTGTTGAAAGTACTCCTAATACAGGTCTATTCAAAGACTATTATAAGTTGGCCCAGGAAAAACTAGATACCCTATCACTAGACCAAAAAATAGGTCAATTATTCCTTGCTAGGTACGAAGATGTAACTAGTGAAACTCTAAAAACCTATCCTGTAAGTGGCTTTATCTTCTACCAAAAAGATTTTACCGATAAGACCAAGGAAGATGTATTAAAAAGAAGTAATGACCTACAAAAACTAAGTACCATTCCCCTTCTATTAGGAGTCGATGAAGAAGGTGGGGATGTCGTTCGTATCAGTAGTAATCCGCTTCTAAGAAAAACACCTTTCAAGTCTCCTCAAGAACTTTATGAAGAAGGAGGATTTCCTCTCATTCAACAAGATACCATCGAAAAGAATAAACTCTTAAAAGAACTAGGTCTTAATCTAAACCTAGCCCCTGTCGTAGATGTATCCACTGACCCCGGTGATTATATTTATAAAAGAACCATTGGACTAGGTACCAAGGACACCGAAACCTATGCCGAAACCGTGATTAAAGCAAGTAAAATGTCGTCTATTTCCTACACCTTAAAACATTTTCCAGGATATGGAAATAATCAAGATACCCATGAAGGGTCTTCTACCGATGAACGAGATTATGAAGAAATCATAGCACGAGATATTCCTCCATTTAAAGCAGGTATTAATGCAGGTGCTGAAGCCGTATTAGTAAGTCATAACATTGTAAAAAGTATTGATGGAGATAATCCTGCATCTCTATCCAAAAAAGTACATGACCTTTTACAAGACGAACTTGATTTTACAGGAGTTACCATCACAGATGATCTAGCTATGAGTGCTCTAGATGAAATAGAGGATAAAGAAATTAAAGCCATTCTTGCAGGAAACGACTTATTAATTACTTCCAACTATAAACAAAGTTTTACCAACATCAAAGAAGCAATTAACAACAAAGAAATAACTACCTCTCAACTAGATTCCCATGTCTTAAAAGTATTAGCTTGGAAATACTACAAAGGACTCCTCTTAATCAATCAAAAATAATTGCTATTTTAATCAACATTCGTTATACTTCTAATAGGTGATGCAAATGAAAAAAATAATCACATTCCTACTTATAATCTTACTCTTAACAGGTTGTCAAAATAAAGATCAAGTTCGCTGGGAAAAAGAGATAAAAAATCTACAAGAAACCGCTATCCAAGATAGTTCTAAAAAAATTTATCAAGAAGACATAACCGAAGCGATTACTTATTTAAAACAACATATTCTTAATCCCATAAACAATAGAGAGGTAGCCAAAAAGATCATTTATTATAGTACTTATTTAACAGAACTAGGTAATAAAAAAGAAGAAAACAAAGATCACATCATAACAAAAGTAAGTAGTCAAATACAAGACTATATCACATCTCTTTACAAAGAAAAAACAACCAACAAGAATGCCTTAATTCTATCAAAGGGAAATGTACTAGTTAGTGAATTACTCCAAATAAAAGAGGAAGACATCTCTTCCTTCATAACAGAAAACGGATAATACAAAACATTATCCGTTTTATTATGTTTAATGAGAAGTCTATATTTCTGCATTGACTAGTACAAGGCGGAACGAGTAGGTGGCGTACGCAGAGCCAAAGGTGTAGTAGTAGTAGAACACTCCAGCACTCGAGCTATGGAGATAGTAGCCGCCGCGGATGAACCACGGGGTCGTAGAGCTTACAAAACTATAGGTATTACTATACCATCCTTTGGTTTCTGATAAAGCATGTCCATAACATTCACCATTCTGTGTACATGAGGTAGCAAAGTTAGTTGTATATAAATCATAATACTTGGCATCTGGTATTAGATTAGTTTCTCCACTTGTCTTAAATCCGGAACTTTTTATTGTTGGTTTACCTGTAGCATCATCTTTTAGTGCACCCATTACATATTCAAGTGCCCCACCACTCATATCATATACTCCTGTGATGTTTCCAGTCGTAGATGCTTTTTGTCCTGCTTCAGTATTATATGTATTTGCACAACCAGAATCTTCACTTGCATTTGCTGTTGCTCCTGCTATTCCTGTTGTATAACTTGAACAGTTATTGATATATACTTCTTCCCCGTCATTTCCATATTTTCCATACTCACTTTGTGATAGGTAGGCTACTGCTCCCCACTCACTATTCTTACTCATATGGGTATCGATACTTCCATCACTACTAAATCCATATTCAGTAGTATTCTTGGCCATATTTTGTGATATTGTGAATGCTGTTGAAACTCGGATTCCTCTCCATGAGGTTACACTTGGCTTTATTTGTGGCGTTAATGTGGTTAAATCACATCTGGTATTAACATCACCACTAGTTGATGGTGTACAGTTCTGTTCTTTATTACTAGTTTCAAATTTTCCATACCAGAATCCTTCTAATTGTTCTCCTCCAAAATCAAAGGCTGGATGTACTATATAATTGTCTTCATCTGCTAAAGTTAGATCTTTACTTATAAATTTTATTTTTATTTCTCCTGGATTTAAATATTTTGGAGAAGAGGAACTTCCACTATTTGTTCCTCCTGCTGTTTTTATATCTACATAATCATATTCGTATCTCGGTATCCATACCCACATCGTATTGATATCTTCTATATCTATTTTTTCTCCTACTTCTGCTTCTACATAATCACTTCTTTGTTGTGTTCCTGTTTCTTTTACTGTTACTGCATTTGCCCATTCTTGATTACAATAATTATACCAACTCTTATCATTATTTGTACTATCTGCTTTGACCCATGAACTTTTGCCTTGATCCCATTTTACTGGAATCATTCCCTCTACTAATTTTGGCACATTTGGTTGAGGCATATCTTCACATGATAATGCTTCATAAGTTCCTGTTATTTTTGTTTCACCTTCATTTAAAGCTAATTCTTTATTACTTAATCCACATCTTCCATTTAAAGTTACGGTTTCAGAACTTGTTCCATTATTCTTTAATTTTAAAGTATAAGTTAACGTTGTTCCTGTGGCTAAATTTTGTAATTCTATTTCACTTTCATTGCTACTTGCCGATAATACTTCGATGTTATTACTTCCACTATAGGTGATTATAGAATGAATATCTACTAAACTTTGATTCGTAAAAGTGACAGTTATCTCTTTTTCTTCTCCTCCTTGTAAAGTTACTTGATTGTTTTCTAAGTCGTTACTTTGAATGGGGCAAGAGACATCGCCTACGATAATATTAAGTGCTCCTTTCTTTTCTGTACTTGTGGTAAATAATGCATAACTAAAACCGATGATCCCTGTAATCATTAATAACATTACAAAACTAAGCATCATCTTAGTTCTATCTTTCATTCAAATCACATCCTTATTATCTATTTCTATTATAAAACTACCCCCCCCCATGTCAACTTTTTGTTAATTTCTTCTCATAAAAAAAGAGGAGTATTCCTCTAACGTGTGTACCAAGTCGTATAGGTTTTACTTGGAAAATTAATTACACTCTCGGCTCCTTTAAATCCACTGTTGTAACTTCGATTTACAAAACTTACATAATTATCCCACTTACCACAATTGCTATCACTGAAGAGTCTACATGGCCATACCTCTAGATGTAAGTGAACTCCAAAGGCATACCCCGTATCGCCCATGTAGCCTACAATCGTATTGGAATTAACTTGCATTCCAACATAGATATTGGAAGCATATCTACTAAGATGGGCATATAACGCTGAATAATACGTTCCATTTATGGTACGATACTGAATGACTAAACATAAAGCTCCATTATTATCGTGGTAAATGTTCGTAATCGTTCCATTACCAATCGAATACAAAGCCGTATTTTTTCCTGTAGAACTACCAATATCGATTCCTCTATGGAGACTTCCCCAACGGTAGCCTATAAAACTAGTAACATATCCCGTTTTTATTGGTCTTAAGAAAACGGCATTACTACTAGTTACTGCACAATCTCTTCCAATTACTTGGTTACGAGAAGTACATCCTTGTTTCTTATAGTAATCGACTAATAACTTCTTATCACGCACTTGTTCTTCAAGGCTTGGTGATAATCCTTCAATTTCAGCAATCGAAACATTTAACTTTTTAATTTCTTCGTTTAAGCTAGCGACTTTCTTTTCATATTCTTCTTGCTTATTTTTAAGTTCCGTTTTCCGGTCTTCATTCTTTTTAATTAAATCATTTAATTCATTAATAACATTATCGTTATAGGCTGTAATTTGTTCTACTACCGAATAACGATAGATAAAATCCGTAATGGTATCTCCTCCAAAGACATATTCCATGTAGAGATTTTCTCCTTGACTCATTTGCAAATAAGCAAGAAGAGATTTGGTTTCTTCTTGTTTTTCTTCGATTTCTTTATTGGATTCAACAATTTCTTCTTGCAACTCCACCGACTCTTCACTCATCTTTTGCATACTATTTTTTAATGATTGAATCGTCGAGTTGTTGGTATCGACCTGATTTTCTTTATCATCGATCAAGGCTTGATTTTTTCGTAATTCTTCTTGCGCTTCTGCTAACTCATCGAGGTAGTCTCCATAAGTCACTTCTTCTGCTAAAACAGACATTGGAAATGAAGCAAAGAGAATAGCAATAACAAAAAGGGAAATAACTTTCTTTTTCATTATACTTTTAGATACCTCCTTACCGCATGGTAACTTCCAATGGTACCCACAATGATACCTAATAGAATAATTACCCCAGCCACATAGAAGATAAAGGGTTCAGGTTTAATAAGTTGAATAAGTGGTGAAAATAAATTACCTTTAAAATAATTGTAAAAAGCAACATATCCATAGGTTAAGCCTAAAACTGGAACAATACTTCCTAATAGTCCTAAAATCATTCCTTCAATAACAAATGGTAACTTGATGGAAAAATTACTTGCTCCAACTAGTCGCATAATGGAAATCTCTCTTTTTCTTGAGAAAATCGTAAGTTTAATCGTATTAATGATTAAGAATACCGTTACAATGACTAAGGCAATCACGATTCCATAGGCAATCTTTTCAATGACACTAAAGGTGCCTACCAATTGTTCTACTGTTCCTTCACCATAACTAACTACCGCTACTTTATCAATTTTTTTAATTTCTTCCACAGTGGAATTGATATTTTCTAACTTGGTTACTTTAACTAAATAACTATCACGTAAAGGATTATCTTTACTATCCCATTCACCCATCGTCTGCTTAAAAATCTCATCCGAATCCATCATTTCTTGTTTAGATTCTTCTTTCGATTTAAACGTAATTTCTTCGATATTATCTAATCGTTCAATTGCACTTTTTACTTTGGCTACATCACTTTCGGTAGCATCATTTTCAATAAAGACCACCATCGTTACATCTTGTTTAATAACTTCCGTAAAATGATCCACATTCAAAGAGGCAATTAAAGAAACGGCTACAATGATTAACGTAATCGTAATACACGAAATCGAAGCCATGGATAAAGAGAAATTTCGAAATACACTTTTAAAAGCATCGCGAATACTTCTAAATAACATTCTAAAAAACTTCATTTACATCGGTCCTTTCTCTTAAAGTTAAAAGGAGTTGGCTGCCTCTTTTGCATACGTTCCTTTTTCGTAATCGGAAATTAATCTTCCTTCTTTTAAAACCACTACACGTTTCTTCATTTTGTTTACGATTTCTTTATCGTGTGTAGCCATAATAATCGTTGTTCCTAAAGTCTTATTGATATCTTCTAAGACTTTCATAATTTCCATACTCATCGTAGGGTCTAAGTTTCCTGTAGGTTCGTCGCAAAGAAGAAGTCTAGGATTATTGACAATCGCTCTTGCAATGGCAACACGTTGTTGTTCTCCTCCTGATAATTGATCAGGATAGTTTCGAATCTTTCCTTTTAATCCTACTAACTCTAAGGCTTGTAACGTTTTCACTTTAATAACGTCTCCCTTAGTACCAATCACTTCTAATGCAAAAGCCACATTTTCATAAACGGTACTTTTGGGAAGCAAACGATAATCTTGGAAAACGATTCCTAATTTTCTTCTCAATTTATACACTTTGCGATTTCTTAGTTTAGCAACATTGAGTCCACCTAAAATAATTTCTCCCCGAGTGGGTTTTTCTTCTCGATAAAGCATCTTGATTAGTGTACTTTTACCACTTCCAGATCCACCAATAACAAAGACAAAATCACCTTTTTTAATTTTAAGATTCATATCGTATATAGCCGTAACTCCATTTTTATATTGTTTAGTCACGTCTTTAAGTCGAATTAATTCCATAGAGCACCTCAATTCAATTTATGGGTTATAAATAATTATATCATAGAAAATCGTCTTTTGTCGTTTTCTATCCCATTATTCTTGGGTAATTTCTTCCAAGTTTAAGAGTTCTCTTTTGACCGAAGACTCATATGCATCAATTACTACAAAGAAACTATCGGGGTCAATCTGCTTTACACCATTTGTCAGTTTAAAATAATCACGAGTGGGAATAACCGTCATTAAAACATGTTTCTTTTTCTCTAAGAAACCACCCTTAACATTGAAAACCGTAACACCGGCATCTAACTCTTTTAAAATGAAAACCTTGACCTTTTCTTCTTCTGACGTAATGATATAGAAAGTTTTAGACTTGGAGATTCCTAAAAGAACTTTATCCATAACAATACTACTAACATAGAGAACAATGACTGAATAAAGGCCAATGGTAATACCAAAACAATAACTTCCTATGATAATAACAATTAAGTTAATAATCATATTGACTTTACTGATACTAATTTTAAATTTTTCATAAATGATTTGACTTACAATCGTAAGACCTCCACTATTGAAGCCAACCTTGTAACAAATCCCATTGGTAAGTCCACTAAAAATACCAATGAATAACGATAATAGAATAAGATCTTTATTACCCACCATAATATATTCGCCAATATCTTTTGTCCATTCAACAAAAAGCGGAAAAACGAAAGTAGCAATAACCGCTCCTCCCGTTTTTTCAGGTCCCAACATGAAAAGACTAACGATTAGTAAAACAAAGCAAAGTACAAAAATCGTTGTTGCAGGAGATACATGAAATAGATGTTCAACAATCATGGCAACACTTCCATTTCCACCTGAAATAAGATGAGTTGGAAGTTGTAAAAGATTAAACATAACGGCATTGACAAAAAGCGCACCACAGAGAATAAGTGAACGGATAATCAAATGCCTCGATTTCATTTTAGGAGCCGTTTTCTCTTCTTCCTTTTTAAAAAACTTCATCTTAAGCACCTCCAGAAACCTCATAAGCATCACTTGCTACAAAGAAAGCCGATGGATCGATCTGGAAAATACCTTCTTTTAATTTAAAGTATTCGTTTGTGGGAACCACACACATCAACACTTTTTGTTTTTCTTTGGTATATCCTCCTCTTGCATCAAAAATAGTTACTCCATGATTTAAATAAGTTAAAATATATTCTTTGATTTCCACATCTTTTTCGGTAATAATGTAGAATGCTTTAGAACTTGAAATACCTAGAATCACTTTATCCGTTAAAATACTGATAATATACAAAACGATGATACCATACATAAGTCTTGTAACACCAAAGAAGAAAACACTACTGAAGACGATTAAGCCATCGCTTAACAACATCGCATTTCCTAAACTCATGTGCGCATATTTTGAAACAATTTGGTTGATGATATCCGTTCCACCAGTCGTAAATCCCGCTTTAAATATGAGTCCTGCACCAAGACCATAAAGCACTCCTCCAAAAAGAGCAAGCAATAACACCTGAGAAGTATCTACTGTAACATAATTACCAATCGTAGAAGTTAGTTGAACAGCAAGTGGAAAGAGTAAAGAACCTAGAATCGATCCTTTGGTCTTTTCCCATCCTAAAGTAAAGTAACTAACTACTAATAAAATAATCGAACCCACTAAAATAAAGAAGGAAGGTTCAATATTCCATAAACTTTTAAAGATGATAGAAAGTCCACTTAAACCTCCAAAAACAATATTATTAGGAAGTAAAAACAAGTTGAAAGCAATGGAAGCAATAACAATACCAACGACTAACTCAATATAACGACGAATGATTTTAGTACCGTTAACTTTCTTTATAATTTCATCGGTTTTAGGTTTCTTTCTTCCAAATAATCTCATACATTTACCTCCTTCAAATAACTTTCAATAAATAGATCAAGGTCGCCATCTAAGACTTTGGAAACATTGCTGGTCTCAACCTTGGTTCTTGCATCTTTAACAAGGGAATACGGGTGAAGTACATAACTTCGGATTTGTGAACCAAAGTTGATAGAAGCGACTTCTCCTTTTAATTCTTTCTTTTCTTGTTGTTGTTTTTCCATTTCTAAAAGTTTAAGTTTGCCTTTTAAGATGGTAAGAGCTCTTTCTCTATTTTGTAACTGACTTCGCTCATTTTGACAAGTAACTACAATTTTCGTGGGAAGATGGGTAATACGTACGGCCGAATCTGTCGTGTTAACGTGTTGTCCTCCAGCACCTCCCGAACGATAAACATCTATTTTTAAATCTTTGGGATCAATTTCAATATCGATACTATTATCAATTTCAGGCGTTACTTCAATAGAAGCAAAGGAGGTATGTCGTTTATTATTAGCATCAAATGGAGACAAACGTACTAAACGATGAACTCCTCGTTCACACTTTAAATAACCGTAAGCATAACTTCCTTTAATTAGAAGAGATGCCGATTTAATACCTACTTCTTCCCCTTCTTGATAATCTAGTACCTCAATCTTGTATCCTTTCTTTTCAGCATATCTTGTGTACATTCTGTATAACATCATAGCCCAATCACAAGCTTCTGTTCCCCCTGCTCCAGAATGTACTTCTAAAATACAATTATTTTGGTCATACGGACCACTTAGTAAAAGAAATAACGATAACTCTTCGAGTTTTTTTTCCAAAGATGGAAGTGTTTCTTCGATAGAAGAAAGAATCTCACTATCCTCTTCTTCCATTAAATTAAACAAATCTAAATTATCTCCAATTTCCTTTTTTAATACGGTTATTTTTTCCGTAATATTTCTTAAACTAGACAATCTATCAATAACTTCTTTGGCCTCTTCTTGATGATCCCAAAAAGAAGCTTCATTCATCTTTGCTTCTAAGTTTTTTTCTTCTTCTAATTTAGAATCAATGTCAAAGTGACCTCCATAAATCGCCAATTTCTTTTTGTAATTTCTCAAGTTGTCTCTTCATTTCATTTTTATCCATTTTTATCCCATTCCTTTTATTTATAACTAATTTTATTATATCATAGCCCCATCTAAAACCACAAATAACTTCGAAGAAAAAAGAGAAATCTCTTTCTCTTAAGCTTCTTTAGGTTCTCTATAAGTTTGTTTAATATTGTATTTAACATCTGGTAAAGCCGCTACCTCTTCGATGGTATGAACATCGTATCCCCTACTTTGTAATAAGGAAATAAGTTCTTCTTCTGATAAATATTCTTCACTTAAACGATCCCACTCAATTTCGCCATTAAGATTGGTAAGCGGAACAATCTCTACTTTAATACGTGTTTCAATTTCTCTTGTTCCATCTTTAAATGGTTTAGTATCAGGGACTACACGAGTATACTCACTCCAAGCACTCCAAACCTCACTATCATCAATGCGTTTGGCATTAGGAGATGGTTTAGAAGGAAGAAGATCACTTCTCTCCATCTTTTCAACACGATAGTATTTGCTAGCATACGTCTTGGTTTCTTCATCACGTTTTGCACCTTGAACAGGAGCCGTTAAATAATACGTAATTTCTTCATCGCGATTCGTAGTACCTGATGGATAATAATATTTAGGTCCATCATCGTTTTGAATATACCATTTATAAGCAAAATTTTGAGATACTTCTTTAAATGGATAAAGTTCATTTGGACTTTCTTTATAGTATTCTGTAACTAATTCCGTATTGGATTTATCTTGTGGATAATAGAAACGAACATCTCCTTGGTAAGCCCAATTCTTATCACGGTAACGATAATAGGTCGTTTGTTTTACGATTTTATAATTGGTATAAGGTACTTCATCTAACCACATGGTTTCTTTTTCACCCACGGTGGTTTTATCGGTATTTAACTTTTCAGCTTGATAAGAGAAATTTACCTTGGCATTCATTTTCCCTAAAATATCTTGTTCATTGACTAAAGGCTTTTCTTCTCCATAGGCAACCGTTGAAGTATTGTTTTCACATTGCATACTAACTTCAAAATGATAATTACCACTTTCAAGTTTACATACTTTAACCATACTTACATCTTTATCACACTTTTTATAATAGTTGATATCGGATATTAATTTTTGTTCTTGTATAGTTTGTAAGGCTACCGTTGTACAACTTCCATTAGAAGATGGTAACTTCGTTGGATCAAACTCAAAATATGTTTTTGCACTCGCTAAAAAATAATCTTGTGCAAGCGTTGATCCTGGTTGCTCAAAAGGATCAATTTTACTCACTTCATACGCATGCATTCCAAATACAGCTATCAAACCAATTGCAATAACGGAAATGATAACAAGTGCTATACGATAACGTTTAATCGTCTTTTTACTTGAATATTGATTTGGATTTTCATAATCGGTAATATTTTTATATTCGTTATTATCCATAAATTCCTCCTACTTTCCTACTTTAACTATATCATGCCAAAAGAGGCTATTTCAAGCAAAAGAAAAAGAAAATCGCTTATTTACGTCGATTTTTTTCTAAATAAAGATTCTCTTTGGTAAAAGAATAACATTCTAAAGTAAAATCTAATAGAGGATTAGCATTTAAATTATTTTCAATATAGATGATATTATTAATAAAATGCACACTTTTTCAGTTCCTTCTTTCTATTTTATAAGCATCTTAGTTATCTTGCTTTCTAAATCACTTCTTCTTTCTTGATTCGAATCTATCACAAAATAAGAAGACATTATACGAGGAATAATTTTAAAAGTTTCCCCTTCTATTTCCATTTCATAATAGGGAACTTGCTTACTTTTTAAAACAAATTCATCTAACACATTATAAAAAGAAGTTCCTTCTTCAAACTTTAAAAAAAGAGGTCTATAACTAGGATTAGACGAATCTAAAAAATAAGGATTTCCTTGATGAAAGAAAAGAATTACATAAGTACATCTATCAACTAGATCATCAAAAGATATAAAACCAAAATCAATAAGAACATTCCCGTTAGTATCATAGGTATTATCGCCTATGACATTACAAATGAATTTCTTTTTTTCTTTTTCCTGAAACCAATCTTTTAATCCATAAAAGATAGCACTTTCATCGTAATACTTTTTATCAATTCCTACTTCAAAAGGAATTAAGTATGCTAGAAAAGGATCTATTGGAACCACAAATTTTGAAGAAGGCGCAATCGACTGCATGCTCTTAGGTTTCAAATAGGATCGTAATTGGTCGATTCCTTTAATGCTTTCCATATATAAAACTCCTTCTAAAATTTCTTTTGTAATACTTTATCAATAAGTACAATATCTTTCTGGTCTTTTTCTCTATTTAAATATTGTTTTAGTTTTTTTACATCTTCTAATTTCTGAACTGGAATGCCTTCAATTAAATCAAAAGAAGGAGAATATAAATTGGAACCAAAATTAATAGTATTATCGATATAATATAAACAATTGCCATCAGGTAGAACCCGCTCTAAAGTACAAGAATAATGCGTAAGCAAATACCTAAAATAAGATTTAGTAACTGAAATATCAATATCTCTTGTTGTCTCTTTAACCCTTAAAAGAACGAGTGCTGCTCCCGAAATCACTAAATATTCATTTGGGTCAAAGGCATACTGACGTAAAATAGTTAAAATTTGATTTCGATCAAACATTTTATTCCTTCTTTCTCTAGTTATGTCTTTCTATAATACGCTTTTAAGTTAAATTAAGCAAGAAACAAAAAGACTTTAAACAAAAGTTAAGGCCTTTATAAAGTCTATTTACAATTACTTCTTCATTAAGATTTTTTCTTTTTGAGATAAATAATCCTTTTCACTAACTAAGTGATATTTTAAACAATCTTCTAATGAAGCTAGTTCTTGTCTTTTGGCTGTTTCTACTTCATTTTTCCAAAAACGTTCTTCTTCTAACATCGCTTTTATAGCCTCATCTTGTCCTTTTTTGATGCACAAATCAAAAAACTTGTACCTTGTATTATAATATCGATCTTGAAAATCATTAATGAATCTTTTTCCTCTTACAACTTTATTTTCTTGTTCAAAAGTAGCTTGTTCACTCAAAGGAATAGTGACCGTTCTTGTGGCATCTTCTAAGTCAAAATAAACAGAAACCATATGTTCCTTATCTTCGTCATAATACGGCTTTCCAAATATTTCCTCGTATCTTTTAATAGATAGATCTATAGCCCAAAACCAAATGTGATTAGTCTCATCAAGTGCACCACTTCCATACTTTTTAATCAATTTAGAAATTACATCTTTATAACAATTATCCACTCCAATATAAGATCTTTGTAACTCTAATAAGTACTTGTAACGTTTTACAATAGGATTTTCTTCTAATTCTTTAATCTCTTCAAAATCACTTTGTATAAGTCTTCTTTCCTCAGTATATTCTTTTCTTATTTGTTCTAATTCTTCTTTTTTCATAATCCAAAACCTCCTATTTTCCCCTCTTACTTATAATAACTCAAAAATTAAATAATTTCTATTTTTTATATTTATTAAGAAGCTCATAAATATATTTATAATATTCTTCTTTATGCATGGTATATGTTTCTATAATTTTATTTGCTGTCTCATAAGCTTTTGCATAGTCTTTCTTGGTAATAAGTCCTTTGTCATAAACTTCTTTCAATTCATCCTCATCCATTATAGTAGGTTCATATTCATTAGGAATACAAACATCTAGTTTCATATCCACAAAATAAGGATTTTCCGGATCACTAAAATCATTCATTTTTGTTATATCAAAATAACTTTCAATCAATTGATCTTGATCATCAAACATAACGGTTAACCACCAATTTTGATCTTTAGGGGCAAATATCAATTGTTTAAAATGATTATCTGCAATTTTTACTTTTCCAATAGGAGAATCAACTACTAAAGGAGAAGATACCTCAATGATACTTAAATAACAAACTTTACCTTCAAAAAATTCATTCTTGATATCTTCAACTTTGGTTTCCTTTTTTAAAATTCTTTTCCAATCATTTCTTTTTAAATCTTTAAAACCAAACTTGATAGAATTATCAAATCTGATTCTAGTTAAATATTGACGATCCGTTTCTCCAACAATGAAAGCTCCACAGTTAAGTTGAACTTTTAATGATGCTGGATTATCTTTATTAAAAGATAAATAAACTTCATCTTCGGATATTAGTTCTCTACACTTATCAATAGCAAGTTCTAATCCTTTTGTTGCATAGCCTTTTCCTCTCATATTAGGTAAAATGCCATATCCAATATGTCCTGGTCCTTTTTTTAAATAATCATTCAAATAATGTCTTATTTTAAAAAGACCAACAATCTCATCATCCCATAAAAAGAAATAAGTATCCGGTACATGCCCTTCTTCTAATTCTAATCCTTCCGCATTTTTTAATAATTTAGGAATAACTTTTTCTCTTAATTCTTCCTTGGTAATATCATGATATTTGTTTTCAAAACCATTTTCATTAAACGGGATTGCCTTAAATGCCTTATATTCTTCCTCAATATCCTCATAGTTTATTTTCTTTAAATAAAGCATATGATTACCTCCCATCACATATTGTTATTAGTTAGCTCTTCATCTATCCAATTTAGATAATCTTTACTAGTGCTTGTAATATCAAACACAGCAAATTCAAAACATTCATAACTATGTATAGAGCTAATTACTTTGTAAATCTTTTTTTGAAATTCCTTTTTGGTCGTCATTTGAAGTAAATACTCCTTTGATACTTCTCTTTGTTGATGATAGTTCCAACTACTTTCACTTTCAATGATATGGCAACTGACCACGACTTTCATGTCTAATAATTTTTTAACAATGTTATCAATTTCATCTATATTGTTACTGGCCGTTTCAATCATACAATATTTAGTCATAATAATCTCACCTATAAAAATTATATCATAATATCAAAAAGATAAAAATAATAGGGATTATATTTCAAGTTCCATAACTACATGAACAATTCCTTCTTCTAAGAAATCATTGGAAACCACTTTAAATCCAAATTTTTCATAAAAACCTATGGCATGTTTTTGAGCATCCATACATATTTTTTTGCAATTCATTTTTTCTTTAATCGATTGCAAACTTTGTTCCATCAATTCTTTACCTACACCATTTCCATGTTTTAAAGTTAAAACTCTACCAATTTTAACAATCGCTTTATGTTCATCCTGATAAAATGCTCTAAGATAGGCTACAACCTTATCATCCTTCATAAAAAAGCAATGTAAACTATCATAATCAATGTCATCCATATCTTGATAATGAATATTTTGTTCCATAACAAAAATTTCTGATCTTGCTTTTAATATTTCATATATTTCTGTAGCGGATAATTCATTAAATTTTTTGGATATTAAATTCATATATTTTCTCCTTACCAATTATTGTTTATTTCACTTAAACTTATAAAAATAATATTAATTAAGATAATATAAAGGCAACAGTATTGCAAACAACAGCAATAAAGAACAGTACTCCTGTTAATAAATCTGTTTTATCTTTTCTTACTTTATAGCGACTTAAAAAAGTAACACAGTTATAAGCACATAGTAAACTAACTAAAGAGGAAGAAGGAATGTTTTTAAAAGTTGAAATAATTACTAAGATAATAAAGAATAAAGTCATGCCTATAATTCCATATTTCATAGATTTTAAATTTACTAATTCTGTTAATTTGATGACATTTTCTTCGCTCTTTTTTTCCATATCCTTTTTTTCTATCGTTTCTCCAGCAAGTATATCATTTACACTCACTTCTAATATTTCACTAAGTGGTTTAAGTAGAGACATATCCATTAAACATAGTCCTCTTTCCCACTTGCTTACAGCATTTTTAGTAATACCTAGTTTTTCTGCTAGTTCTTCTTGTGTCAATTTTTTTAATTTTCTTTGGTTAGCAATAAATTTGCCAATTTTTTCTTGATTCATATTTTTTCTCCTTCCAAGAAGAACTGTAACATTTAAATATTATTTTTTAAACATACTAAAAGTTTACTTTTAAAATCATTTGTTTTGCTAGATATTATATCACTTTCAGATAGTATTTGATGGCACCTTAGACAAAGAGGTAATTTTATAAATAGTATTTTACTATTTCAACACGGAATCAAAGTAAATCTATTATATGGAAATTCATCAATTTTAATTCTGTAAGATTCCACGGAATTAAACTTTTCATTATTAACTCTCTTTTTTTTGTACTTTTTTACTAATATCTTTTAATGTTTCTAAATACGCTTTTTCCACAGGACTAATTTCTTTTACTTGATACTTTTTATATTCACTTTTTGCTTTTTGTATTGCTTCTTCATGGCTTATAGCACCAGCGCCTATTAATTTACTTTCCCCTGTTGCAGATAAAATAGAATCTAGTTCTCTTATATAATCTTCCATATACATTTGTTTATGCCTAATTGCTTGAATTTCAGCAAAATCAAAATATCCTGATACCAAATTATTTAAAACTTTTAATTCTTCTTCTGTTAAATAATTTTTAGCAATAACTACATCACTCATAACAGGAATATCCCCTCTGAAGGTTTTAAGTCCCATAAACGGTTTTTCGGAATCTGCTCTTTCATAAATTAATTCGGAGGCAGTATGACCATGAGTAGCAAAATGAAGTTTATTTTGGACCATTTTAAAAAACTCAATCGACTTTTCATCTTTAGGATCATAATCAACTGCTGTTGCATATAAATCTAAAACTTGTCGATAAAGAACTTTTTCAGAAGATCGGATATCCTTTATTCTAGCAAGTAATTCTTTCCAATAATTGCCACCAGCATTGCCTTTAAGACGTTCATCATCTAATGTGAATCCTTTTATCATATATTCTTTTAATCTTTCAGTAGCCCACTTTCTAAAATTAGTAGCTATTTTAGATTTAATACGATATCCTAAAGAAATGATCATATCTAAATTATAATATTTGACCTTTCTTTCTACATTTCTACTTCCTTCGCTTTGAACTGTCAAGAATTCCTTGACAGTTGAATTTTCATCTAATTCTTGCTCATTAAATATATTTTTTATATGTAAACTTATATTTTGTTTGGTTGTTTTATATAATTCAGCCATTTGCTGTTGAGATAACCAAACAGTTTCATTCTCTAGTTTTACATCGATTTTAGTCTCTCCATCCTCTGATTGATAAATAATAATATTGTTAGAAATTTCATTATTATACATATATACATCTCCTTAAATTGAACAAAATAATTTATTAAAATAATCATACAAAATAAATGTTTTTTCCTTTACATACTATTTGTTTTCTATTTGCTTTGTTTCACTTAATAATCTATCAAAATCGGATACATAGTTTCTATCTTGTATAACTTTATATTTTTCATATTCAATTTCTGCTTTTTCTACTGCTTGTTTATGAGAAACTGTTCCTTTTCCTTCTAATACATCATAATGAAAAACTTTTATTGCATTTTCAACTTCTTTTTTCCAATCATCCATATACATTGCAATATTTCTTTCGGCATTATTTTCGGCTATATCTAAAAATAAATTTACTAAATTATTCAAATTTTTAATTTCTTTTTCATCTAAATAATTTTTGGCAATAGTAATATCTGATTAAGTATCTTCCCATCAGGTGATTTATCCCAATTGGTAAGACCCATATTTTCTTTTGTAGAATCAACTCTATTATAAACTATTTCCGCAGCTGTATATCCAGTTATAGCGTAATGAAATTTATTTTGAATCGTTTTATAAAATTCCATTGCTATTTCACTATTTTTATCATAATCTATTGAACATTCTGCAAAAATATCTGTAACTTTTTGATAAAACATTCTTTCACTTGTACGAATTAATTTAATTCTTTCAAGTAATTTTTGAAAATATTCTTGATCTTTTTTATTGGCTTTCATGAACCTTTCGTCATTTAAAGCAAATCACTGAACCATATAATCCTTAATAATTTTATTTGCCCAAGTTCTAAATTTAATTGCTTTTTTAGAATTAACTCTAAATCCTATGGAAATAATCATATCAAGATTATAATACGGATAAACTCTTTTAACTTTACGAGTTCCTTCATTTTGAACTTGTGCAATTTTTGCACAAGTTGAATTTTCATTTAATTCTTCATCTTTATAAATATTATTAATATGTCTAATAATACCGCTTCTATCGATGCTAAATAAATTTGCTAAAGCTTCCGTATTTAACCAAACATCTTCATTTTGAAGTAATACCTCTACTTTAGTATTTCCTTCCTCATCAATATAAAATAAAATATTTCTTTCATTTCCAATTAATTTATCTTTCACAATTACACCTTCTCTAAAATTTAAAAAATCATACTCAAATATTATGATTGGATATTTCTCTTATATATTCGAAAATGATAAAATTGATAATTCTTCATATCATCATCCTCTAACACCAACTTATCATACATACGTTTTAAGGTCAATTTATTTTTAATAATTTTTTTATTTATTTTTGTCCTATGAAAATAGATTATTTTTCTTAATTAAAATCTTTGATTATTGTTAATTTGTAACAATTTATTTTTTTCCAAAAGTATTTTCCAAGCAAATTCCTAGTATATAAAAAATGTCAACAAAAATGTTAACATTTTCACAAAATTGTGACTACTTTTTTTAATAATCCTATAACTAAATTAATTGCACTCATTATTTCATCATAATTAAAAAGCATTTAAAATAAAATTTCAATATATATAAAATTTTTTCTCTTAAATACATGGATGTGGACAATCACTACATTTATATACTTCTCTTTTTTTAACCAATTTTAAACTTTTATTTTGATTTATTACAACTGGTTTTTCCAAACCCTTACATAGTGAAACATCATCTAAATATCTATCCATAGACATAATTTCTAAATGATTTTTTACTAATTGCCATCCCTTTTCAGTCATGATATGAACAGGAATTCTTATTCCAACTTGAGCTATTGCATTCGGTTCAATGTACTCTTTAATATATTTAGAAGCACAAGACCATATAATATCGGCATTTTTTAACATTGTTAATGCCGTAGACTCATTTATTCCAGTTGAACATAAACCAAATTTATAGATAGTTATATCATCTTTCTCTAATTCTTTAAGTTTTTCCATGAATTGATTGTCTTGAGCTGCTAAAGTAACCGCAATACTCTTATAGCCCATTTTTATTGCTTGTTTTACTCCTTCAATTTGATTTATTTCGCCCGTATATGGAAATACTGGAATAATTCCAGCATCTTTTGCAGTCTTTACTATTTTATCAGATGGACTGGTGTAAAATAATCCTGTCATTCTTTTAACTGCACCCTGAGTATTAGAATCATTTGTTGTAATTATGGTCCCTAAATTATTTGATACTATAACCGCGGCATCTAACATCCCAGATTTAAAGCCTGAAGAAATTGTTTCACTTGCCCCAAACAAGACATTTGCCTCACAAGAATTAAGAGGACGACTCGTATCAAAATATCCAGTTTTAATTACTATTTGATTAATCAATTCACACATTAACTTACTTTGTTTATCGCTATCGCTAACATCTAAACTACTTATTAATTTTTCTGCTAATTCTCCCCCAACTTCCTTTAAAAGTTTTACCATAAGCGGACAATATTTAATTGGGATTGGTGTTGCTTTAACAGCAGTTAAATTACCATTTATTTTTTGAAGAATTACATAACTGCCAAACATTCTTGTGATATGCATTTCTCTTTCAGAATAAAAATCTCTAATAATAGAATTTATATGCTGAGCGATTTGAAAGTTTTTCCAATTATTCCAATCATTAAGATATATGTTTAATTGATCATTTATAATTTTTATATCTAAAATCTCTGTATTAAAGTGTAGTCCAAAGTTAAATTTTTCTTCATTAAATCTAGTCACAAAGTATTCTACTAAACCTCCTTGCTGAAAATAGTTATAATAATCTAAGTCTTCCTTCTCCATATCAAAGTATTTTTCGACGTGAGGATTTTTTAAAGGAATAGAGTACATAAATACACTTCCAATTTTAGAATAAAAATGTTTTAAAGTCCCACCTAAAATTTCGGTATCTTCTACATTTGTTTTATATAAAGGGATATTATCATTATCAGTTTTTAAAATCTCTGAAGTATGTTTATGTTTCTGATAATAATCAAGAATTTTAGTTTTTAAAGCATTTTCATATTTTAAACAGTTATCATCATTATATAATTTGTAATCAATGTAATCCTTTCTTGATTGATTGACAGCATTTTCATAATCATAATCCATTAATAAGTAATAATAAATACCAATTCGATCCCTTGCCTCATAAGCTGGAATAATGGTCTCAATTGATACTCCACTCTTTATAATTTCTTGATCATTAAATCCTAACTTTCGATAAATGTCAGTAGCATCGGGTACAAAACCAAATTTCCAAAAATCAATAAGTAAAGCTTCATTTGTTTTATCAGTAAAACTACCATCTGCTGTTACGTATCCTTTTTTTGTTTCCAAAATATATTTAAGTCCATCATGACTTGCCATAAAAATCCTTCTTTCGTTATAAAATTTTTCCCTTTTCAATTGCATTATAAAACAATTTATGATATAAGTATAATATATATTTTTTATATTAATTATAAGGGGAATTTATATTATGAATATTAATTATGAATCTTACAAAATTTTTTACTATGTTGCTATGGAGGAAAGTATATCGAAAGCTGCAAATAAATTACATATTTCCCAACCTGCCGTTACATGGCAAATAAAGTCATTAGAAAATCAATTAAATATAGCTTTATTTACACGAACTAAAAAAGGGGTTTTACTAACCGAAGAAGGTAAAGTATTATTTGAATATGTAAAACAAGGTGTTGAAAGTTTTACTAATGGCGAAAACATGTTGACTAATATTAAAAATTTAGATTACGGTACAATATCGATTGGTGCTAGTACAACTGTAAGTAAATATGTTTTAATGCCATACTTAGAAAAATTTCATGAAAGTTATCCTAACATAGAGATAAAAATAATAAATGCTTTAACAGAGAATTTAATAAAAGACCTTAGAAAGGGCAATTTAGATATGCTTGTACTTAATTTGCCTATGAGCGAAACAAAAGATTTAAAAATTCAAAAAGTTATGGATGTTCAAGACATCTTTGTAGGAAATAAAAAATACTATGAATTAACGAAAGGTAATATTCAATTGGAAGAATTAAATAATTATCCTTTGTTGTTTCAAAAAAGTCCATCAAATACTAGAACGTTCCTTAATAACTATTTAAATAAAAATAATATTAAATTAATACCAAAAACAGAAATAGTTAGCTACAATTTAATTATGGATTTTGTTAAAAGTGGATTTGGAATAGGATATGCAACAAGAGAATTTGTTAAAGAGGATTTAAATAAAACTTTATTTGAAATAAAGGTTACACCTACTATTCCATCAAGATATATCGGTATTGCAACGCTTAATAAAACTATACTAAATTATAGTGCTCAAAAATTAATAACCCTCATGATAACAAATCGCTGATAATTTAAGTTTATTATTTTATGTAATGCAAATAAATCCTCCTCTGATTTTAGATTTTGGTTGGCAGACCATTTTCTATTATATCAAAGGAGGATTTACTTTTCTTTTAACGCTATTGCTTCTTCAGCTCTCACCCGCATAGCGGGTGGTTTTACTATGTTCCTATCCTGGAACATAAATAAAAAAACCAGCACGAATGCTAGTTTATAATGTAATTATAAAATGTTTAATTGAAACCCCTTGATTTTACGGGGTTTTTGGCATTTTGGGAACAAATTGAATTTTTTGCATACATTTTGTGCATGTTTTTCGATAATACAGTCAATGGAACATCAGTATTTATAGTATTATCTGTATTATCATTATTTCCAAACATAAACATTTATTTTATAGAAGTTCCTACTATTTTTAGAAACTTTTCTATTATAAATGATTACAAAACCATTGCGTATCTATTTATAATTATTTTATTTAGTATCAATACCTTTCATAGTATAAGTATTATAACCTTCATATTGATAACTAGCATCAATACCTTTCATATAAACTTCTCTATCATCTATTTTATCAGTCAATGCTTTTTCAATCAATAATTTGATTTCTGTATCTTTAATAGGACTTCTTTCCATTGCTAATAAATATTCTTCTTTTGAAACTTTGGACCAATCAACTACTTTGTTTAACTCTTTCTTTAAAATCAAATCTAACCATATTCTTGTGCTTCTTCCATTTCCTTCACGAAAAGGATGAGCAATGTTCATTTCTATGTATTTTTTTATAATGTCTTCCAAAGTATTTTGAGGCATTTTATCTATTTTCAATAATATGTCTTCTAAATACATAGCGGAAGCGAATCTAAAATTTCCTTTAGCTAAGTTTTCAGTCCTTACTTTACCGGCAAATTCATAAACATCTTCAAATAAATATTTATGAATTTGAGATAAACCATTAAAAGTTCCAATTTCAAATTCATTAATCTTATTACTATCAAATAATTCTAAAGCTTTGATTTTGGTAATTCTCTCTTCTTCCTTAGATAGTTCTATTTCATTGGTAATACCTAGTTTGTTCTGTAGCATTAGACCTATCTCCCATGACAATTCTTATACTTCTTGCCGCTTCCACATGGACAAGGATCATTTCTTCCTACTTTTTTAACACGTTTAGGAGTTGCCTTTTTATCGCTCTTATCTTCGTTCGTAAGTTTTTCTTTAACTACCTCTTTACGTTCAATATTTTGTCTTACTTCAGCACGTACTAAGAACGTGGTAATATCTTTATCAATTCTTTGTTGCATTTGATCAAAGAGTTCAAATCCTTCCATCGTATAAGCACGCAATGGATCATCTTGTCCATAACCACGAAGACCAATACCTTCTCTTAAATGAGAAAG
>CANRHM010000004.1 GCA_947630415.1 uncultured Bacilli bacterium
ACTGCCTGTCGTACAAAAAAGACTGTCATTACTGACAATCTTTTCGGTAAATTACTATAAATCAATAACTATAAAATTGTAATTTGTATTATCGTTTTTTTCTTCCGCCATATCTTATGAATGCTATTAAACAAGCATTGATTACTACAAATAGAACACCATAAAGTTTATGTTCAATAAAGTCTATCACTCCTAAAACATAGATATCTATACACATTAAAACAAAATATAAAATTATTTTTATAGGTTTAATAGAATAATTACTTCTTATATATTTTATTATTTTAAATAAAGCTAATAAAACAACTACAATAGCTATCATTGATAAAATTATGATTTCAATTTTCATTAAGTATTTTCTCCTCCTCCAAATTACTATTTGTTTCACTAAATATTATAGCAAATAAAAAGATCTTTATAAAGATGATTGCATAAAAAAGATAGCTCATCGCTATACCGTAGATAATAATAAATCAAATATTTCATCCGTACTTTTTTCATTTAATATGCTTAACCATTTATCAAATTCTGCATAAGAATCATTTTCATTATTATATTTATCAATAGTTATTTCAAGTATATCACTTTCATTATTTATAACTACTTTCAAAACATAAAATAGCTCCATATTATAATCAAGTTTATTATTACTTTTTAGATCCTTAACAGGAAACTTTTCTTTAGAAACTAAAAGTCTCATGCAACAATTGTCTTTTTCTATGATCTCGTATTTATCGCAAAATTCTTTTAGCGAGCCATTGCTGTTATTTTTTTCTTTGGTGTTATCTAAAATCCAATCGAAACTAATGGGTGCTGTGCCTGATTTCTCTAGTTTATCTTTTAACATGGAAAACTTATCCATAATCATCACCAAATTTCTTAATTAATTCCTATTATAGCATAACTATAAATATATTCTATTGTTTTTAGAAAATATTTTTCACTTTCATTATTTAGTATAAGAAAAAAAGTTAGAAATATACATTTATTATTTAGAAAATGGGCTAGGGCTATCTTCATAGTAATATTTTTTAAAATATTCGACATCTTCTAAATCATAGTCTTTAAATTTAGTATCTTCAGGTTCTAGATTTTCAATTAGAATTTTTATAAATCTTTTTAGTTCTTTTCTAACAGCACAGGGGTAAACCTCCTTCAAATGATCCTTCTAGTGCAAGTAGTGTTTCATATAATACCAATGAACCTAAATTAACTTTGTAATCAACTATTTTACTCATCACAAATCCTCCTTTGATGTTGTGATGTTAACTCTAAAAAAGTATTATTGCAAGTCATTTTGGAAATAAAAAAATCTAGTAAAGATTACTAGATAATATATGATAAATCGCTACAAAAAGCGAACACTTGTTCTGGCAGGGGATAAGTGAATCGAACACTTATCTAAGGTTTTGGAGACCCCTATTTTACCATTAAACTAATCCCCTAGATATAACCACGAATTATTATAGCATATAACCATAAAAATGGCTACTGGCACAAATTGTGGCACAAAATTTTATTTTTTATTTTTTCTTATGGGCATTATTCCCAGTATTTATAATACTTTCAAAGAGCATCAATTCATTTCAAGTCAGTCGGTTTTGGAGACTCCTATGCTACCATTATACCACGCCCCTAAAGGACAAAATTATTATAGCATGGTCCATTTTAGATTGCAAGGCAAAGTTTTCATTCAATGACATATGTTATTAATAGGTGATTACATGATTGTTAAATATTCGGATAAAGATCTAGATTTATTAGCACGACTTATGCGTTCTGAAGCCGTTGGTGAAGGAGATCTGGGTATGTTAATGGTAGGAAATGTGGGCGTGAACCGTGTTCTTACCAATTGCTATACGTTTAAAGATATCAGAACCATTTCACAAATGATTTACCAAAATCCAGGAGGTTTTGCTGGTGTCTTTAGTCCTCAATTTAATTCAGGATCCACAATCCACGAAAGGGAACTTGCGCAAAATGTTTTACGAGGTGAATATTATTATCCTGCAACTAATGCCTTGTGGTTCTATGCCCCAAGTGGAGGAGATACTTGTGTTGATAAATGGTATGATCAATCCTTCGTTGGAAACTATAAAAACCATTGCTTCTATGAACCCGATCCAGGCGTGTGTCCTCCCATTTATTAAAAGATCCAAAAAGATCTTTTTTAGTTTGGAATAATAAGTTCTTGGCCTATCGATAAGGCACTCGAATCCAATTGATTAGCCTTTTTTAAAGCGGCTATAGTGGTGTCAAATTGATTGGCAATCGTCCATAATGAGTCCCCTTTTTTCACGGTATATAACATTTCTTCTTTCGCACTTTTGGGTATTTTTAAAACTTGACCAAGAGATAAAGCAGTACTAGTTAAATTATTGGCACTTATGAGATCATTAACGGTGACCCCAAAACGTTTGGCTATCTCATACAAATTATCTCCACTTTGTACCGTATAAGTTAAATCACTTGAAGCCACATTTTCGTTTCTAGGAATAATAAGAACTTCTCCAATGGTCAATGCATTATTTTCTAAATTATTGGCTTCTTTTAAATCTTCTACTGTCACTCCGTATTGTACTGCAATACTATAAAGAGAGTCCCCAATTTTAACCATATAAGTTGTATCAATTACGCCTTCAGGACTTGTATAAGTATATCCTAAAAATCTGCTGACAGCACGTACTACCCCTTCCGCATAATCTAGGATTTCTTCATCCAGCCGCATCGCATCATCTTTGTTATCCACAAATCCATAGTCTACAACCACAGTATTTAAAGGAGCCGTTTCCCTGATGATAAAGCTATAATCTTTACTCAAATCTTCAGGAAGTCTTCGCTGATAATATTTACGCATTACTTGTCCTTCGTTTTCAATCTCGTCAAAAATATTTTTAGCTAACTGATCCGTATCTCTCAAAGCATAAATAACTTCCGCACCTTCCCCTTGACCGTCGCTCAATTGATTGGATATAACAACGACTTGATCTTCCTTGCCAAAAGCATTGATGATGGTCTCTACCCGTTCTTCATTCGATAAAGTAACATCCTTATCTCTAGTCGAAGCTACTGGTATCCCTAGTTCCATAAATCTTTTAACCATGTAATTGGATACTTCCAAAGTAACCTCTTTTTCAACCAATCCATTTCCTGTTGCCCCTTGATCACTTCCACCCCTAGAAGCATCTACAACCACACCTTTATTATTCATTTTTCCACCTCATTACTAACCTATGTTTAAAGAAAGCAAAAAAGAGCAATTACTATTTTTGCTCTTTCTCAAGAACAAAATCTAATAAGCGCTCTTTATTATTTTCCTGGTAGGCTGCTTTTTTATGAATCTGAATCATCTTTTGAACTGTTTGCAATTCTTGAGTCCCCATATTTTCTATTTTTTTTATTCTACTATCCCGTATAACCTCATTTGAAATACACTCATCGTAGTCTTCTTTTTGATAACAAAAGAGGGTTAATTGGTCTTTATATTTTTCTTTTAACCTACACGCAATAAGTAATCCTTCAGGATCAAAATCTCCATTATAGAATAAATGATTTCCTTTTTCGACCAATTTATCTAAAAGAAGATAGACACTGCTGTTGGGAAAACCACCAGCAATCACAACACTACAAGAAATATTTCTTCTTAATATCTCCGATAAAATAGAAGGGTTTTCAAAAATAAATACTTTTTTGGATGGGCTATCAAAATACGCACTATTCATAATATTTTGGATATTTAAAATAAGCGTTTCTCTGTGACTTCCAAATTCATTTATATAGTTTTTATCGGACAACAAGCGATAAGTAATAACAAAATTAGAAAGATTATCCACTTCAATATGATACTTGGCTAACAAACCAATCTTGTCTTCTCTAGTATTAGGAAAAGGTATATGACTGATATGCGCTAAAGCATATAAAAAATAAGTACTATGGTTATTCTCTAAATCTAAATAATGCGGATCTTTTGTATAATTCGAAGCAAAGATAGATAATAAAGTAGGCATCTGTGGCAAGTGATGAATTAGTTCTACCAAATTTTCTAATTCTTTTTTTAAAGCCTGTTTGTCTTTTTGATATTGCTTATGTAAAAACATATAAAAGGAGTTCTTCTTTTCTATAACTTCTCTTAACCATTCCACATTTTCTTCTTTTGATTCTTTCAAAATGGTATTAAAGAAGGTATCTTCTTGTGTTTTTTTGATGGTCTTCTTTTCCTTTTTTGTAATTAAGGGTATATCTAAGTACTCTTGAATTAAAGTAGCCATATCAAATGAAGAATATTTTGAGTTTTCCATAATCTTGTTAAATTTCTTAATAGATATTACAAGATCTTCTTTTTCTTTTAAGTCCTCGCCAAATAATTTAGAAAAGGCTTCTTTTTCTTCATTGGTTATTTGAGTAAGTTTTAAAGTGCCCGTTATTTTTCCTGTTGATTCGTATTTCTTATATAGTTCTTTTATAAATCGTTCAAAGCCAATTTGATTCTTAAAATACTTAGTGTATTCCTGCATAATTATTTTCCTCATTGTATTCTTTTCGATTGTTTATAATTTCCTTATATTTTCCATTCCAACGGTACCGCTCAACAGTTACAACAGGAGCATTTGGTGCTTTAATTAATTCACAGATAGATAAATCTTCAATCGTATCATAATCTCCCCATAAAGCTTGTGAATTAATAATAAAGTCAATATCTAACAGTTTTAAAATACCGAACATTTCTCGAATATTATCTTCATCTACACCAGCAAAAGCTTCATCTAAAGCAATGAGACGTAAGGCATAAGGCTTAGCAACATTCAGTTTAGCATAAACACTGGCAAAAAGCGGAATATACATACTTTTAGCACGTTCTCCACCACTAAACTTACTAAAGGTTTTATCCGTTAGTTCCTTTAAAGCATCATCTTCACGTTGATAGAATAATTGAAAAGTAAACCAAGTACGATAATCTAACACTTCACTGATAATTTTTGAAAAAGAAGTGTAAGAATCAAGATATAGTTGTTCTGCTTTTTTAATTTTACTACGGAAATGGTTCGTTAATTTTTCAGTATCCGAATCTTTTAGTAGCTTTGGATCCATCTTTAAAATACGAACTAACTCTCGCGTATCCATTTCATCTTCCGTCGTAGGTGCTACACTTTTCCACATTAATTTAAAGCGAAGAGCACTTTGTTTTTGCATACTAGCCATAATATTATTGATCTTTTGAACCCATTCGTTAGAAGCATTAATCCTATTTCGAATCTTTTCTCCTACAGTATTAAGTAGAATATCCTCAAATAGATGACGATCTTGCTTACTAATCAAATCTTTATTTTCCTCAATATCTTCTTGAATTTTTTTCGATAATTCAATTAAGTTAAGCTTAATTCCTTGATACAACGTAGTAACATCCACTCTCGTATTTTCTTCATATAACTTTTTAGTATCCTCGTCCGATCCTTCATAATCATTAAACAAGGTTACATTGCGTAAAGAATAATCATTTAATTCCAAACTGTAATGATTATAGGATGCATAAAAATTATTTAAAGCATCATTTAAAGAAGTCTCTTTTCGCATCTTTCCTTCGCTTATAATCTTTTTAACAACTGTATCCACATCTTGAATATCTTCCGTGTAAACATAATGTAATTTGTATTCTCTTAAGAACAATTCAAAATAGATACTAAGGGTCTTCTCTTTTTCTTCTTGTTCACTCTTTATAAGAGAAAGGGTTTGTTCCTTATATTCAATATCTTTTTCAAGACGGGCATTCATCTTCGTAAGATCTTCTTTTTCTTTGGTCAATGACACCAATTCATTTTCAATACGAAGTAATTCTTCTTTTTGATCTTTATACTCTTTGGTTTCTAGTAACTCTGTAATCGTTTGTCTATTTTTTTGGTTAACAGAATAAAGGGTTTCTTTTTCCGTTTTTTCCTGATTTAAATAAGTTATATTACTAAGCAAATCTTCCATTCGTTCGGCATAACTATTTTTTATTTCTAATTTGTTTAAATAGGCATTATGCGTATTTTTGATATCTTGAAGTAAAATTTGAACACTACTAGTTAGGTTATCCACTTCTTTGTAAGAAGTTAAGTTAAGAGGAATATGAAGTCCTTGATTTTGTACTGCTATTTTCTCTCTTATTTCTTTAATTTGAGCATCCATTTGTCCTAATTTTTCTTCTAATTCTTTTTGTTGTTGATCATTCCAGTTAAGCGATAGCCTTATTTCATTTATTTTTAATACAATAGCCTCAATTTGTGTATTTAAAGGGAAGTTCCTCATTTCATTTTCTATTCTTGTAATTTTGCTATCATTCTCTTTTTGAAGATTATTTAAAGTATTTATCTCCGTATTTAAACCGGTAATCTTCTCTTCTAATTCTTTAAGCTGCTTCATTTTTAATTCTTTTCGTTTTAAATAGCCGATAAATTGTTGTTTATAGTCCTTATCGGCAATGGAATTTAACATATCTACTTTAGCTATTCCACTTGCTAAAACTGCAACCACATCATCTTCATCCACACTAATACCCATTAAAATAGCTTCAATATATTCTTTGGAAATAGAACACTTTTTATCCACTGTAACGGTAAAATATTGCAAAAGATTATGAGCTTTCCTCTTCGTTTTCGTAAGATATAAAAGAGGTATTTTTAGTTTCTTAACTTTTTCTATATCTTCTTCTTTTATAATTTTAGCATTTAAAATATTTAATTCTAAAAGAGCGGACTCCATATTATTTTTCGTTTCTTCATCAATTTTATCTTTAAATTCAATACATTTATAAAGTGGTACAAAATCTATATTTTCTTCTTTTAAAAGTGCTTCTGTAGAGGCATTAGAAGAAGTAAGTTCAAGGTCTTCCCTATTTTCTAATATCTGGTATTCATTCTGAAGTTTAGCTTGTTCTTGTTTTCGTATATTGATTTTGTTTTGAATATTTAAATTCTCTTCTTTTATAGAACTCTCCTGTTCTCTTGCTCTTTCTTGATAGATATTTTTAGCTTCATTGTAATGATCTTGGGTATAATCATTCATGAGTTCAAAAATCTTCTTTTTAGGGCCTTCATCTATTTCTAATACTTCATTATTGTTGACTTTATTAATGAAATCTTCTTCCCAACTTAAAATACTTTCTTTTAAATTTCGTTCCTGATTACTCTCGTTTTGTTCTAATTTATTATAATCATTCACTAATTTTTCTAAAGCAACACGAGAAGATTCACTTTCCAATAATTTCTTTTGTTCTTCTTCTAAAAGATAAATAATTTTTTTAATTTTTTCTTTATATCGTCCTAAGGAAAGAAGAATAGAATCAAAGGAATACTTTTCTTCTAATTTTTCTAAAAGTTCATCGGCAAAAAAGACAATTTCATCAAAATAACTATCACTCGATAAATCTTTCAAATCAATAAGTGAAGTTTCCAATTCTTTCTTTAACCGATACGTCTCTTCTTCTAAAGAGGCCGTCTTTTTTCCAAGTTGGATTTTATCTTGTTCCATGACTTCTATTTTTTGAGTAAGTTCAGCTACTTTCTCTTGAAGGGATAAAAGGTTTTCTTCTATTTCTTTTAAAGATTCAATTTTCTTCTTTAAATCCTGATTATCCAATTGTTTTTTTGCTTCGGTATCAACCGTAATCATTTCTATCACTTTATTAAAGCGAGCTCTTTTAGTTTCCAAATCTTGACCAAAAGCATTTAACTCTTTTTCTAAACCCTCTATTTCCTTTTTTAAGTCATTATCTTCATCTTGTATCTTTTTATAATTTCTTGCTTTAGTTAATAATAAAAGTTCATTATAGTTACGATATACTTTTAAAAAGTCATTCAAAGATTTATTATTTTTTTCTAGTTTTTCAATCTGCTCTTTGGTTTTATTCATCTGTTCAATCGCCTCTGACAAAGGACGCAAATCTTCCTCAGTAAGTGGTTGTAAAACCGTATTTAAAATATTAACTAAGTGAGTAGGTTTATAATCTTTAGACAATTTATTACTGCGAAGTTGTAGAAGAAGCTTAATAAATTCATCATACGTATCAATGTTAGGAAAACCAAAGAGAAGGCGGTTGACCATCGCTTTATAGTCCTTCATACTATCTGTCATCTCATTTGTAGTACCTAATCTCGATTTAAGTTCATTTTTAGTAAGCGGAATCTTATTTACAGGATCTTTATATAAAAAGAAATCTTTACCTATTCTTTTGCCATCTTTTAAAGCAAATCCAAACGATTCAACCGGTCTTCCTTTTCTTCCTCTAAACCCTAACCCAACCGTAATATATTGATTATGCTCTTGATTGTAAGTCTCCATGTATAAATAAGAAATGGCTTCTTCTTTTTGAATAGAATCCTGGTAACCCAAAATATAATCTTCTATTTTTCGTTCTTTTGAGCCAAAGGGATCAAGCCGATCGGGACTTTTGTTTCCGTCTAAAATAAGTGGAATAAAGGATTGCATCGTGACCGATTTTCCATTTCCGTTTCCACCTCTTAAAATGAGTTTCCCTCCGTAAAAATCAAATTCTTCTTCATCGTAAAGCCAAAAATTAAGAAGTCCAATTTTTACTACTCTAAAATGATTCATCTATCTCACCTCCAAATAAAGTTGTTTGAGTAGCTTCTTTTTGCAAATAGCCAATAAACTTAGATACACTAGGATATAATTTATAACCCTCTTTTTCTCTTAAAAAGTCATATTCTTTCATATAGGCAACCACCTCTTGAAAAAAATCTTCCATCGATAGATCACGATAATACTTGCTAAATTGTTCTTGATAGGTTTTCTTAACTTCTTTTAAGATACGCATCATTTGTTCTTTTGTTAAAAAGACTACCTCTTCTTTATCTAGTTCTAGTTCATTTTCATTTATCTTTTTTAAAAGATAATCGTTCACTAAGAGTACAATATCGGATATCGCTTTATTGTTTGGAAAATCAAATTTTTCTTGGGTCTCATCGGGAAATAACAAAACCGCCATATTTCTTGTAAGTTCTAGTTCCCCAGCCGTATATTTTCCTAACTCCTGTAGGATATTCGCTCTAAATCTACGTAAATAATCAATCTCAAACTCCGATAAATCTTCTGTATAACTAGCAAGAGAATAAAGTAAATGTCGATAAACTCGATATCTTCTCACATCTCCTATGTTTTCGTTTTGATTATTAAATTCATCATTTTGAAAATCAATCAAATTATGATAATCCATAATATTATTTTTAAATTCCCTAACGTAATAATTGGATATTCCTGTTGTTTCATAAAGACCTTCTGCTTTGCTATCTTCTGTAAAAGTATTAATCTCTTCGACCACTTTAATAATGCCTAATTCTTTTAGGTGGTTAAGAACATTGACAAGGCATTTTCGATGATGCAAAATATTCCAATCAGGTAAGTGATCTAGTTCCAAACTAGTCGCCGTATTGGTAATAAAATCAATGAGATTAGAAAGTATAAATTGTTCCAATTTAGGCTTGTCCTCTAAAAAAAGCAAAACCATTAAAAGAAGCGTATATTCCATGGGATCTTTAAAATCCGAAATACCCATATAAACTTTAGGCACTGAAGGAATCTTTTCAAGTTTTATAAACCGATCATTGACAATCAATCTACTTCCTAATTTATTTTGAATAAAATCCTTATAGTAATCTAGATTATTTTTAAGATTAAAGTATATTTCTTGATTAAGTTCTTTTACACACCAGTAATGGTTAAGTAAATATTCTAATTCTTTTCCATTATGATTCATTTCAGATCACCTTCAAAAACAATTTCAACACCATTCATGAAAAAAATACCATCAGACGAAGTTATTTTACATTTTTCATCTTTTTTATTTATGTAATAGGTTAGGCCAAATTCCGTTTCTTTATTTTTAGAAGAGGAAAGCAATTTTTGAATATATTTACGTTCTACTTTCGATAATGATATATCTCCTATCAAAGATATTTTTTTATCTTTAATAAGTCCTTTTAGGATATTTCGATTTTCCTCTTGCTCTCTACGATATTGCTCCAACAATTTTTGTTTTTGAGCTGTTTTATCTTCAATAGGAGCCATAGCAATTTTATCTTTTTTTGTACGAGTCCTTGGAACTAAAGCAATCTCAATAGGCGGTATATCGTAAGAATTAATGATAGAATCTGTATTTAAATTAGAATAGCCGATGTAATGACGTACATTTTCGATTCCAAAAATAACCGAGGCATAGCAATGTGCTGTTTCAATAGAAGTAATTTTATCAAACATTTTACATAAATATTTGTACTCTTCTCTTCGATTTGTCATATTACCATGTAATTCTATGAGGGCATTGGCATATTTCGTTATTTTAACAATAATATCATTCGTTGTATTGAGTAATTTTTCACCTTCACTAATATCTGAAGAAGTACCTATAAACCATTTAAATATGCTTTCTATTTTGCCTTGATTAACAGCTCTTAATTTTTGAAAATTAAAATCCTTGGTAAGCATAGGCGTAGCCTTATAATAACGGTTAATTTTATCTAGAAACTCCGAAATAATTGGTTCATTGAGACCATTAATACTATCTTTAATACTATAAACATTTCTCTGATACCCTTTTATAAATTCTCTAAGGTATTTAATGATTTCGCTCTTAAATCGTAAAAAGAGAACATTTTGCATGAGTTCTTCCGACTTCGGTTCATTAAATTTCTTTAAAAAATCCTGATAATTTTCATTCAATCTAGTAAAATCATCATTTAACTGATTCCACAATTCATTCGCTTCTTCGTCCGTTAAATCCTTAGCGTTTCTTAATTTTTCTAATTCTATACGTAGTCGATCAAAAAGTTTTGGTTCAAGGGAAGCCGTTTTGATTTCCATTTCTTCTAACGCAATGGTTAATCGCTCTATTTCTGTAGCATACTCTGTTAGCTGATAACGAAATTTCTTATTTTTAAATTCTTCAATCGTATTGGCACTTTTGGTATCTTGCATCTTTGATAAACTCATCCATTCAGTAAGAGTCTCTAAATCTCGTTCACATTCCTCAATCGTATAATCTTGAAAAAGAGGACTAACAACCAACTCATTAAATACATCTTCCTTATAAAGCCAATATTCTAAGCGTTCATAATGTTGATAAAAGCAACGCATAATAGGACGATACCGATAAGAATTTTCAGTACTTAAATACTTGGTTTCAGAAATCTGTTTCGTTAATTTCTCGTATATTTCCACGGAAAGCACCTCCATTTTATAGAATTACTGTAAACGTTTTAATAAATTGCTTATAGTATAACAAACGTTTGTTTTAAAAGCAAGTACTTTTACAAAAAAAGAGCAATTTTTGCTCTATTGTGGAATCGTAAGAATTTGACCTGGTTGTAAAACCGTGGTAGTCAAATTGTTGACTTCAATTAAGCGATCAATGGGTACATTATATTGTTGAGCAATACGGTATAGAGTATCTCCTTTTTGTACTGTATAAGTCGTAGTCTCATTAGGTACATTATTTCCATTTGGAATTGCTAGCACTTGACCAATACTTAAAATATCACTGGTTAAATTATTAAAACTTCGTAAAGCATTTACCGTCGTATTAAAGCGATTGGCTATACTCCAAAGCGTATCTCCTCTTTGTACCGTATAAAAGTTGGTTGGTTCTACTACTTCTTCACTTACTGGAACTTGTAATAATTGTCCGACTTGTAAAATATCTGATGTTAAGCGATTTAGATCTCTAAGTACATTAACAGTCGTATTGAATTGATTAGCAATTTTCCATAACGAGTCCCCTCTTTGTACGGTATAAGTCATAGTATTAACACCTTCTGTTGCACTAGGAATAACTAACATTTGCCCTACACTTAAAGTATCACTCATTAAATTGTTAAGTCTTCTTAATTCATCTACGGTTGTATTAAAACGTTTTGCTAAAGAATACAACGTATCTCCTCTTTGTACCGTATATCTACTTACATCCACGCTTCCTCCTGGAGGAGTATAGGTAACTCCCGCATAATTTGCAACTGCTTTTACAACACCTTCAACATAATCTAATAAGTTATTTTGAAGTTTAACAGCATCTCTTGGATTATCAATAAATCCATATTCAATTAATAAAGCTTGTGTATTAGGAGTTAATCTTTGAATATAATAGTAATCTTTACTTGGATCTTCTGGAAGTCTTCTTTGAAAAGTACCTCTTTCAATCTGTCCATTATTTCCAATCTCTTCCAGAATTAATTCGGCTAACTCATTATTATTACGAAGGGGATAATATACTTCCGCTCCTTCGCCACCTCCTGCATTTATGTGATTAGATAAAATAATAACATCTTCTCCGTTACCGAAACTATTAACCATTGTATTAATTCTTTCCTCTCTACTTAAAGTACGATCTGTATCTCTTGTAATAGCAACAGGAATTCCTAATTCTTTTAATCGGTTATACATATAATTAGCTGCTTCTAAAGTAAAATCTTTTTCTCTTAGTCCACCTGAAATAGCTCCGGGATCACTTCCACCGTGACCAGCATCAACAACTACCCCTTTAACTGGACGTCCGTTCATGATATTCACCTCTAATATAGGGTATGAAGATCCTCATTTTTGGTGATTCTAAAATTAAAAAAGTAGAATCTATCTCTACTTTTAATCCAAACATTATATTTTTTAATTGGTATTTTTATACGAATAAATTTGACTGCCATAATTAACTATAATTTTAGGAAGTAAATAATTAACCATCTTAGATGTCTTTATTATTTTTGACCAAAACCAACAATCTCTTCATTTACCATAATACTATTACCCAATCAATGAGTATTAATCTTTTTCACAACTAAAAAACTATGAATATTTCATCATAGTTAATATCTATTTATTCTCTTTTCTCATCTCTATAGGTGTCCATCCATTATTTACCCATATTCTAGAATTATTATATATGTCTATCAAATAATTTAATATCTCTTGCGAATTTTTTTCTGTAATTTCTACTCCGTAATCTTGAAGCATTGCAATGGAAGCACCTATATAATCATTTCCTAATCTATACATGTCAGAAATTATTTTTATAATAACTTCAATAGTATCTGATGGTATATCTTCCATCTCTAAATATTTTTTAAATTTATTTTTTGCGTCCGTTTCTTCATAATAATTATAATCAGAATATTTAAGTAATTCTTTTAATTTAATAGGTTTTCTTTTTACACTTCCTTGTCTTGTAATAATATCATATAATACTGGTTCTAGATCTCGATGCTGTAAAATTTTATGAACAAAATACCCATTATGATCCATATAGACTCTATCAATGTTATCCGCTCTATCACAGAAGAATAATGCATTATGAGGTATATCCAATTCATCCCAATTTCCATAATATATACTATAGTACTGATCTAAATCACCATAGGAAACAACTCCATATAATTCAACCATCGATCTAACTAAATTATATATCTTTGTATTTTCATCCACTATTTTTTGAATTGATTTTAAATCTATCTTTTTAATAACATTATAAACATCATCCGTTATAGAAATATAAAATTTATTTTCTCTTTTAAATAGAAAAACTAAACCTGTTACATATAAGAAATGATATACTTCTACACTTATATGATTATCTTGAATAGTACCCTTGTTTTTTATTAATTCTTTTAGCAAATTAAATTCTTTATCTATAAATCTTTCAATCAAATCAGTTAATTTAGCTTTATCCGTAAGAGTACTATAAATAATTTTAACAAGTTCTTTTTTAGGCTTATTACTTAATCTATTAACAAAAAACAAGTCACCTATACGTTTTAAATCACTAATAGTTAGACATTCAAGCAAGCCTTTTAAATCTTTAATTACGGGTGTATTTGCAGCATTTTCTAAATTAAACATTTCTTCTTTAGTCGTACTACCTAGAATCTTATTAATTATTTGCTTTATCTCCGTTGGAATATAATAAGAACAATATTTACCATTTTTATAAATAAAAACAAAAAGTGATTCTATATCTTCTTCATTCACAGACATCCATTCAGAGTTTTCATGAATCATTAATTCTTTAAAATACATTTTAGTAAATATATCATCTTTAGATTCACTTAAACAAAGTTCAAAAAGATCTAAAATATCATTTTTTAATTCATATACATCCTTAACATCGGATTCTTTTAACTTTTCTTTAAGTACTTTTTTATCTAAAGCCTTTAATGAAGATAATAAATCTTGTTTACCTTTTTTTATTAAATATTTTTCATACTTCATAATTTACTCCTATTTTAATTTTCGATTAATTCTTTTAATTTATTAATTTGTCTATTTAACAAAATACATAATTTATGAATTCTAGTGTCCGAATATCCAGTTAAATGTTGATATTGATGTAGTAAATCATCAAACCATTCTACTATCCCATCTAATTTACTTATATCTATCCTTTTTATATTTTTAACTACTTTTACTATTTCATCAAAAGGTTTTACTTCATAAAAGAATCTTCCACTACCTGAAATAGATACTTCTTCTTCATCATAATACGCTATATTTAAACTTTGCCCATTATCAAATATAGGGGCAACATCTAACCATTCTAAAGTATTGACGTCTCTTATAATTCCAAAGTTATTTAAATGCCTATCCTCATTCATAATAAGGAAATCTAGTATATACATATTCTCCACTTTTTCCCTAGCATCCTTGATTCCCTTTTCTTCTAATTTTTTAATATATTCTTCATAATCTTCTATACTGTCATGTCTTTTCATATCATTTTTAATTTGAGAGCAAGTAATCAGTTCTGTATCTTTAGTTATAAAACAAGGACATTTAGACACGACTGTATCTTTATAGGTATCTAAGGTATATTCTACATGATTAAATCCTAATCTTCTACTTATTTCACTTGCTAATACTTCGTTAAATGGTTGTAAAGTTTCATTTTTATAACCACCTTTTAATAAATATCTTGTCCCCTTATCGATAATCCAAGCTTTTTTAAGCATTCCATCGGTCGTATTATTAGGTGTTTTTAAAGAAGTTGCTTTAGTTATTGTTCTACTATTGTTTGATAAAGAGGCTTCCATAAACTCTATATAATCAAAATCATGATCAAAAAAATTAATATCATCATATGAAATATTACTATCATACGGTTTTAGCCAATATTGATCCGATAAAGATAAGCCAAAAGCTTTATCTAAAAGTTCATAGGGTGCCGTTATATTAAGTCTATGTAATAATAAATCTAATTTATCACGCCACGACGGAATTCCTCTTCCTTTAAACCATTCACTTAAATTCGTTCTAAAAGGAGTATCATCAATATCTTTTCCCATATAGAAATTTTTTAAAATATAGGGAGCATAATGAATATCTTTAACTTGATATATCTTAGTAAAAACACTGGTGGCAGTATCATATTCAGCAATCAATACTTCTTTGTTTTTATTCATAAGAATACATTTCACAAAGCAATCACTCCTTTTTTTATATTATTATACCATACCCAGTCATATTAATAAACCTTATCCGATTGGTTCAGTAGATTAGACTTTAATAGCAAAGTATAATAAAAGTTATCCACTGTTTCTGTGGATAAACTTTTTTTAATAAACCTTAATCAACTGTTTAGATGATCTAATCTCTTTACTTCTTTTTTCGTAGAAACTTTATCAAAATCGGTACAAGAATACAAAGGAAAAGAAACCCTCTTAAGAAGAAATAGACTCTATGTTCCAATAAGTAATGATAGTTCAAATAAGTCATTGGAATAAACATCATAAAAGGCCAGTGATATTTTACATATAAAGGAGCACCAAAGATACCTAATCCTACTAGTAAAAGTGTTACTAAATAAAGTATACTCTTAGAAGGCTTTAATAATGAAATAGCATTTAAAAGATAGATATAAAGAATGCCTATTAATAGTTGATCAAAGTAAATATAAAGACTCAAAATCATAATGTTTTGTAAATCTGAACCACAAGTCAACCACGAGTCACAAACTTTTATCAAAAATTGTAAATAGGTAGGTATTTCCGTATTGCTATGTACAAAGAGAGATGAAAAGAAAGGAATAAGTATATAACCAATACTTAAAAATAGAACCAACATTAAAGTAGCAGCCTTCACTTTTCCTTTAAGATAGGCTTTGCTATTCACATGAATTAAATATTGCTTAATGGTTCCATTTTTATAATCCTTATAAAAGTATGTAGTGATTCCAATGATAAAACAAAGTGTAACAATCATGCCGTAGATACCAATCGTTAAAAAACCATCTTGATAAGTATATACTTGAGGATGTCCCCACTCAATACTAGAAGGAGCCCAATTAGAATTTACAAAGTTATCTTCCATAATCCAGTCACTTTCTTTTTCCTTCATTTCCTTCCAATATTCTTCATAATTAGCATATTTGGTATAAAGACTAGGATCATGTTCAAATTCCTCTAAAGTTTTGATGACAATGTCCTCTATGGTTAATTTTATTTTGTATTTTATAGGTGCATACATCGGATGAAATTGATCTATAGGTTTATCGACAAGTACACGGTATAAGTTTATTATTTTTTGTTCATTCAAAAGTTGATTGTTTAATTCAATCGGAAGCTTAGCTAAATCATAGTTCTGTTCTATATACTGTTTTCTTAACTCATCTAAAATAGCCTCGTGTTTTTCAGCTTCTTTTTGAGCTCGTTCTTGAATTGTTAAAGAAAGATCTTCTTCTAATAGTTTTAACTCCTCTTGAAGAGATTCTTTTTTAACTAAGTCTGTTTCTCTTTCAAATCTTATTTTTAATTTAGCATATTGTTCTAAAGAAGATACTCTTTCATCTTGTTGATAGACAATATTATATTTTTTAGCAGTTTCTAACTCAATTACTTTTTGATAACTTTTGAGTAGTTTTGTTTGAATAGCAGGATTGGGATTATTTTCATCTTTCTTCGCTAATTCGTATTGTTCATAAATGGCATCAGGGTCTTCAAATAGAAGAACCTTTTGTTTTTCTTTTGCTTGCCAAGTACCATAGACCAACAAGAAAGAAAGTAAAATGCATGCTAAAAAAGAAAGAATCCAGTACCTTCTTTTTACTTGTTTTAAACTCATGTGATAAATACGTTTAACAGCCTGCTTTTCTTCTTTTTTCTGTTGCTTTTTTACGCTTTTCTCATCTTCCATTGTGAACATACACTATACCCCTTTTTATTAGTCTTCTTTAATCTCCCCATCTTGAAGCATAAGAATTGGATCACATAACGATTCTACTTTAGATAAATGACAACTTACTACCAAGATACCCATACCTGTGTCATGACACAAGTCATTTAAGATTTTCTTTATTTCTGGAATACTAGCATCATCTAATCCTTGAAATGGTTCCTCTAATAAAACAAGAGATGGTTTATTGACTAACGCCATAACGATTCCTAGTCTTTTCTTTGCATCTTTAGAATATGTCTTTACCTTATCATTGATTTGATCTTGTAAGTTCAGTTTCACAACTAAATCTTTAACATAAGCGTCATATGGACAAGCACATAACTGGCACATCCATTCTATATTTTCCTCTCCCGTCATCGAAGGATCAAGGGTATCTTCTTCAAACATACATCCAACATCATCAAAAAACTTACGGTTTTCTTTTGTTACTTGATTTCCCGTAATATAAACACTTCCTGCATCTGCATCTTGTAAACCGGTGATGATTTTAAAAAGCATCTTTTCTTGGACAGCATTTTCTACCACTAGCCCTATAATTTCATCACTATGAACTTCGAAGTGAACCCCTTTTAAAACTTCTTTTTCATCCACTTTTTTATAAACATATTTTACTTCCATTACTGTCGTCATATGTTATACCTATTCCCTTTTTTATTTTTCCAATCTTATTAAGGCTATTATACCATAGCTTATATTAGATAAACAAAAAAACTGGAAAGATTTCCAGCCTATAGTCAAATTGTTTCTAATTTCTATCATTTTTGCTTTTTAGAGTTTTTAATTTATCCCTTAAATCTTTAGCAGCTAGAGCTCTTGCACTTACTTGATTCTTTTCTTCTTCCGTAAGTTCTGCTAATGTTTTTCCGCTTTCTAACTCAAAGATTTCATCAAAGCCAAAGCCATTATCTCCTCTGGCACTAAGGGGAATGTAGCCATTCAAAATGCCTTCTCCTACCACAGTGTTTTTTCCATCATAATAGACAAGATCACATACAACTTTAGCACATCTTTCTTCTTTAACATGTTCTTCCATTCGTTTTAAAATAGCCTTATTACGATCTTCACTAGTAGCTTCTTCTCCTAAGAAACGATGCGTTAAAACACCAGGCCAATCATCAAATAGAGGAATACAAAGACCAGAATCATCAGCAATCGTTGCTTCTTTAGTAAGTTCATAAATCGTCTTTGCTTTCTTTAAAGCATTTCCATAGAAACTATCCTGATCTTCTTCTACTTCAATATCAAGTCCTGCTTCTTTTAAACTTTTGATTTCAAAATCCGTTAATATCTTTTTTAATTCTCTTAATTTTCCTTGATTGTTCGTTGCAATAATCATATTTCTCTCCTATAACCATATTTCATTATTTTTAGGGTTAAAACGATACATCTGAGTAGGTCGATACCCCTTGTTATGAACCACTTCATCCACTTTATCACAAAATCTTACAACTCTTTTTCGGAAATTCGATTTATCGACTTCCACTTCTTTTATCATTTCATACACCATTCGTACCTCTTCTAACGTAAACGTTTCTGGAAGTAATTTAAAACAAATATCCGCTTGATCTAGTCGCATTCTTAAATGTTTATACATGGTAATCATTTCAACTAATTGTTTTTCCAAGTCTAAATCATCTACTTTTACTTCATGAAAATACTCTACATTATTATTAGATATTTTTTCTACTGTTTTAAAAGAATACTTTTGACTTCCTAAAGCGATAGTATTGTTCTTAATTTCAAACGGAACTAACTCATATTTTAAAGAAAGTTTTTTAATATTTTCTTTATTCGTCAAAGCAAGATACAAAATATCGATTGCTTGATCTCGATAATACTTTTTATCCCCTAGAGTATAAACTTGTTCCAAATGAAACTTTTTACTTCCAATAACATCTGCAATAAAGATGCGAAGTAACTCTTTAATATCATTTTTGTCATCAAAAGGAACGCGAATTAACGAATGGTCTTCTTTCTTTACCAGTGCTTTCAAAACCATTTTATCGTTTTTCTTAATATCCATACTTTCTTCTTTATCTAAAACAATTAAAAGTCCCACTAAGTTAATCTTCATATAAGCATTCCTCCTCATATAGTATTTTATACCATATGACAACCTATGTCAATAAAAAAGAAAAAGACCCAAGGGTCTTAATTTCTAATTATTAACCGTTAAAGTAACTTTAGCTACTTTCTCTACTCCATCGCGTATATACGTAAGATCAATGGTGTCACCTGGACTATGTTTATAAAGTTCATATTTTAAGTAAGCAGCATTCTTAACACTTTCATTATCAATTTTAGTGATAATGTCTCCTTTTTTGAGTCCTGCAAGGTTAGCACCGCTTCCATCGACTGTACTGATGATAACTACGCCTTGATCAACATCATCATCTAGGCGAATACCATATTGATATAAAAGATAGGTATCAGATACATTGGCCATCGTAATACCAATTAAAGGTCGTTCAATCTTCTTTCCTTCTTCAAGAACAGAAATATATTTCATTGCATCTTCAATCGGAATCGCAAAGCCCATACCTTCAATCTCATCTTGAACAAGTTTTAGAGAGTTAATACCAATGACTTCTCCATTGACGTTAAGTAGAGGTCCCCCACTATTACCTGGATTGATGGCAGCATCTACTTGAAGTACACTCATCATCCAGTCTTCAGAGTTGTTAACCGTTACCGAAACCATACGATTCTTTCCAGAAAGCGTTCCTTTGGTAACACTTCCACGATACTCATAACCAAGTGGTGCTCCTACCGTAAAGACCGTATCACCTAAAAGGGCATTTTCACTACTTCCGATAGTAGCTACTTGAAGAACATTTTCCTTCTTGATTCGAACCACAGCTAAATCAATATAAGGATCACTTCCTAACACTTCACCTTCGACTTCTTTGTCATTCGCAAGTACGACTACAATACGATTTCCATTTTCAACAACGTGATTATTGGTCATAATGTAACCATATTTTTCATCTTCTTTATAGACAAATCCACTTCCGCTACCAATGTTGGTTTTATTGTTATAGTTTTGAATCATCACAACCGCATTATAAATTTTACTAACCGCTCCACTAATGCTATTTTCATTAAGCGTAACTTCATTTGCACATTGAACAACACCATTATCGGAACTACTGCCTAACACCTTATCAGATACTTGTGCCTCCCTTGGCCCAATCACAACAAAATAGGTGAATGCACCTCCTACTACAAATGTTACAAGTAAAGATGCTAATGTAATTAAACGATTTCTCATCCTTCTACCTTCTTTCTAATCGTCCCAAGATCCTTCCAATTTGGAGGGAATCCCATACGATCTAACACCTTCGTTATTGGAATCGTTTTCAAATTATATTCCAAATTCTTAATAATATGATCTACTTCTTCCATCAAATTTTTCATGTCTTGTTGATTTAACAACTGCCTTAAAATAATCATTAAAGCAAACAAGTCTCCCTTACCATAAATATATTCTCCGTCTTGTTTTTCAATCCCTAAAAGTTGATGGAATAAAGTATCCCCAATAACTTTTTGAGTTTTGTTTTCAAACAAGATATCCTCGTGAGCACATAGGTTTCGATAATTGGCAAGTATTGGTAAATACACAATCAAGTCTTCTACATCTACCTGATAGATATTAGCAATAGCTTCTTGATCTTCTCTTTTTAAAATAGCAAACAATTCACCTACAATTCCAAACGACAACACTTTCACTAAGATCCACAAAGGAATGTAACCATAATTGCTGATATAGTGCATGGTCGCCGTATGTTGACTTCCATTAATACGAATCTGTCTTTTCATTTTCTTAATTAAGTCATTTACTTGGCGCACTTTGCTACGGTCTTCGGTAAAGTTTTTAGGCTTTAAATAATCATTCTCTTTATAACCATATTTCTTAGACAACTGATACGATATAATTGATTTCAAGTTATTTTCGATAATGAGCAAGTTTTTAAATAAGATGTTTCGAAACGCTCGGTCGAAAAGGAATAGGCTATACATTTCTTCAAACGTAGTTCCTTCTATAAAGGTTTTATCGGATACAGACTTTAGGAAAAGATGTCGGTACCCATTTAAAAAGAAGTAATTTTCTCTTAAGAGCACTTCTCTTGCATAGTTTTCATCATTGATAACCATGCCTTTATATCTTAAGATCTCTAACTGCTCATCTAAGGTTTTAAATTTTTTATTATCTTTGTATGCCATTTATCTCACCCTAGAATAAATTATAGCACATAAATTATGTAAAATATATGAAAAACTGATGAAAAAGTATGTTATAATTTGTCGTAGAGAGAAGGGATAGAATGCCTAGTACGATTACCCATACTTATTTTGCCATGGATGTTTATGATCGCCTTCCTATCCAAAGACGAGAGTTTTTGATGGACTATAAAAACCGCTTAAAGCAGTCTGCCCAAAGTATGGATCCCTTATTCTTTTATAACATTACAAACCTTAAAAGAGGAAAAAAAGTAAGAGACTTTGGATATTATTTTCATAAACACCACACCTATCTCTTTTTTGAAACCTTAATCAATTATATCAAATATAATAACTATGGACAAAATCCAGAAGTGATGGCTTATCTTTACGGAATGCTATGTCATTATAAACTAGATAGTACGTGTCATCCTTACATTATCTACTGTACAGGCATGTACGATAAAGAAGATCCTTCGACCCTCAAATACAACCACTTACATGGGGAATGGGAAACCTTAATTGATAACTATTTTGTAGAAGAAAGAACACATGAAAAAGCTTGGAAGTTTGATTGTGATGCTTTCTGTTTTGAACTCTCTTCGTTTTCAAAAGAATTAAAAGAAGTCATTGATTTTACTTACAAAGAAGTATTTCATATTCCAAATATGAGCACCTACTATGAAAAAGCTTTAAAACAGATGAAGTTTTTCTTTAAGGTATTCCGTCAAGACTTTTATGGCATTAAAAAACTAGGTTATGAAGTGGTGGATTTTATCTGTCCTAAAAAGTTACTCCGTAAAAAAGTATTATCGTACCATTTAAAAATCGAAAACAAAGAGAAATTACTCAACCTCAACCATGAAAAATGGTACAACCCGACCACCAAAAGAAAAAGTTCTACCGAGTCTTTTCTCGATTTATATTTAAAAGCTTTATTTGAAACCATCAAAGTCATTAAAGAAGTAGATCGTTACATTTATACCAGTCAAAAAGTAAATCTTAAAAAGGTGATTGGAAACAATTCTTATGTGACAGGACTCGATTGTGATAAAGAAACCGAATTAAAATATTTTGCTTTTTAATAAAAATTGAATGAATTATAAAACTTTCTCCCATAATACTACTAGGTGATATTATGTTTTATAATCATGCAATCCTAGAAGTAAACAATGAACCTGTTCTTTATTTGTATTTGAATTCGACTTATGAATTTGCTCAAGATTTTTATGGTGAAAACCGAAAAAAAACGCTTTATGAGAAAGTAAACAATTATATTCGTAATAGTGGAATCGATTTTAAAGGAAGAAGAGTCTACTTAGTCGTAAATGGAATTATTGTAAGTTCTTTAGTTATTGACCCAATTAAATACGATGGTAAACAAAAAGTAGATGAAATGATTCCTTTTTATCAGTATGTTGAAATCTTATCCGATTTAATTCCGAATAACCAAGAAATTGAACTTTTAGATACCGATGAAGAACAAGAAATCAATGCCGGAAAGTTTATCTCTTTAAAACGGAGCAATGGTGTTCTACAACGTTTCTTCTTAGAAGATTATGCTTATGGTGTCATTTGTTCTGAGATGCCTTTAAAGTTTGAAAAAGAAGCCTTAAAAGCGGAAGCGGTCTTAGCTAGAACCTATGCTTTAAATCAAGAAAAGAAAGGCGAAACGATTAAAGAGCAAAACAAAATCCAAGCCTTTACCGATAAAGATAATTTAAAAAGTTTATACAAAGATCAATTTGTTACTTATATGCAAAAAGTAAAAGACGCTATCAAAGAAACCCAAGGAGAATATCTTACCTATCATAACGAACCCATCGAAGTTTATACCCATGTCGTTAATCATGGTAAAACCGAAGATGCACGTGAATTCTTGTTCCGTGATGTTCCTTATCTAAGAAGTGTTGAAAGTCCTTGGGATTTAGAAGATTTTCCTTATACCAATTCGACGACGTTTTCTTTTGATGAAATCAGTAGATTCTTGAACCAACCTATTCATAAAAATACCAAAATTTCAGTCGTTAGCCATACTATTGGTGGAAGAATTAAACAGTTACGTATTGGAAAATTCCGTTACCGCGTAGATTACCTTTACCATTTACTGGGATTAAAGAGTACCGACTTTACAGTGCGTATAACCGAAGAAGGAGTAACCTTTACATTCCTTGCTCTAGAAGCTGGATTAGGTTTAAGTAAATATGGAGCAAATGGAATGGCTAAACAAGGATATGACTATCAAAAAATACTTTCCCATTATTTCCCCGGAACTAAAATAGAAAAGATTAGCTCATAAATTCGATCACACTTTTTGTAATCGTATTAGCTAATCTTTTTTGATAGTCTTTATTTTTTAAATTACCTCGGTCATAACTATTCGAAATAAATCCACATTCGATTAAAACCCCTGGTACGGTTGTATTTTTATACATGTAGAGATTGGTCGTTTTAAGAATTCGTTTCGTATAAAAGTCTTTTTTAAAATGATCCATCAAAATCGTACCTAATATTTTATTTTTAGGATTGATTGAATTATATAAAACTTCAATTCCTCTTTGACTATGATCACTATGATAATTCATGTGAATGGATAAATACAAGTCTGCATTTTTCTTTCGAAACATTAAAATCCGTCTATAAAGGTCTCCTCTTTTTTTCAATGGATCCCACTTACTCGAAAGATCTTCATCACTTTCTCTCGTCATATAGACAATAGCCCCTTTTTCCATCAAGGTATCCCGTAAGACCAAAGAGATTTCTAGGTTGAGATCTTTCTCATAAGTACTTCCTTGAATAGCACCCGGGTCTCTACCACCGTGACCAGGATCTACAAAAATAATTTTTCCAAAAAGAGGAAGTTCGTCCATTACTTTAGCTTCGATTTGAAAGAAGGAAAATAGAGCTATACAAAAACACAGTAGTAATAGAGTTCGATATTTAGCTTCCTTCATATACTTCACCTATTACTACTATATGTCCAATTATTGATTTATATTTTTTTTTACATACGTTTTAGGTCTACATACTTGGTTACGTATTTCAGTAGTATCCTTATAAATGAGATCATTATCTACCCAAAAGGATTCCATAAATCCATTTTTTCTTAAAGCTTCTTCCATGATTTGACACACTTTATAGTGGGCTCCCATGGCACTTTCACGACTGGTCAAAATAGGTTGATTAGGTCTTATAAAGTGAACAAGTTGATTACACATCTCTTTATAAATTCCTCTATGCCAAAAATAACGATTTACTTCTACCGTAGCAATATACGTAAACGGAATAACTTGGTCCATAAAGAGATAATACTCATCTCTATATTGAATAGCCGCAATAATTGTTTTTTTATGAATAGAGTTAGTACATAATCCCAATAAGAAATAACTCTTAGCATCATTTTCATTGATAGTTAAATAGTGGAGTCCTATAGGATTTGCCCACATCATATTGCGGTCTTCTTCCGTCACATATTCCCCTATTTTTCTATCCAAATAGTTCTCTTCAAAAAATGCTTTTAACTCATCAAGGGAAAACTTAACCCACTCCATTTTGGTAATATCGATTCCACTTGTATATTCTTCTTTCCAACGTTCATAAGCATCCATAACAAACCACCTTGTTTGTTATTATAACACACTCTTTATTCGTACAAACAAAAAAGCCACTTATTATTTGTTAAACAAATCACTATGGCTTCCCGTCTCAATCAAAAATAAAATTAATTCCTGATTACTATATTTATAGATTAATAACCAATCTGGCTCAATATGGCATTCACGAAAATGATAAAACCATTTACTATCGGCTAAAGCATGATCTCTATATTTTTTTTCTAATCGTTCACCATTGGCCAATTTCTCAACAACATCTATAATTTTTTCAAGATCTTTTCCTTGTCTTACTAATTTTCGTAGTTGTCTATCAAACTTTGTTGATGTTCTTACTTCATATCTTGAATCTAACTTACTCATCTTCTTCATTTAAAATATCCTCAAACATTTTTCGTACATCGTGATAACCCTTCTTGTTAAGTCGTCCGTTTTCTATATCATCTACTTCTTGTAGAGCCTCCAACAATTCTTCACTTGGATCCGCTTCTCTAATTTCAAAAGGAATTCCACGATCAGCTATGATTCTTCTTAAATACATATTAACCGCGGTACTCATATTTAAACCCAAATCATTCAATATTTGATTGGATTCTTCCTTTACTTCTTTGGGTACATTTACACTAATAATGCTATTTTGTTTAGCCATAATATCCCTCCTCTAGTCGTATTATACTTTATTTAGTAGTAATTATCAATATAATATATGAATATCTTATTATATTATATGTATATTTATTGTTTTCACACTTTTTAGACAAGCAAAAAGCCCATCTTGATGATGAGCTTTGAAATGTTGAAATAAATTCTAACGCTTTGAGAACTGTGGTGCACGACGTGCTTTCTTTAATCCTGGTTTCTTACGTTCTTTCTTACGAGCATCACGAGTGATAAATCCTTCCGCTTTTAATAATTTTCTGTAACTATTTTCAGAATCACTTGGAGTCGTCTTATCGTAATCAAGTAGAGCTCTTGTAATTCCTAAACGGGTAGCTCCTGCTTGACCTGAGAAACCTCCACCTTGAACACTAACTTCAACATCGAACATGTCGGCAGTCTTTGTTAGTACTAAAGGTTGCATTAAATCCATAACTAAAGTTTCATAAGGGAAGTATTCATGAACATCTTTACCATTAATGGTAACTTTACCCTTACCTGAAACTAAACGGACACGAGCAATACTCGTTTTTCTTTTTCCGGTTCCAGTATAAACGTTTTTATTATCTTTTGCCATGTTACCCTCCTACTTAACTTCCATCATTTCTGGTTTTTGTGCTTCATGTTTATGTTCAGGTCCTGCATATACGAATAATTTCTTATACATAGCGCGTCCTAAACGATTATGTGGAAGCATACCTTTAACAGCACGTTCAATCATTTCTTCTGGATATTGTTCTCTCATTGTTTTAGCGTTTCGCTCTCTTAATCCTCCTGGATACATAGAGTGATTGTAATACATCTTATCTTCTAACTTGTTTCCCGTTAGATTTACTTTAGATGCATTAACTACAATTACGTAATCACCACAATCGATATGAGGTGTGTACGTAGGTTTGTGTTTTCCACGTAAGATATGAGCAGCCTTTGATGCAACACGTCCTAAAGACTTTCCTTCTGCATCAATGACATACCATTTACGTTCAACAGTTTCTTTCTTTTGCATATAACTCGTCATATTTTTTTCTCCTTTTACGCTTAGAATTTTGTTTTCCCAGGACAAAATTCCTCGTGGGGATTTCAATGTACCGATTAGAATTATACTAAAATTATATTAGAAAGTCAATCGGAAATGCTTAAGTTTTCTAGGTTTTTCACCTTATTTGACCAATTCTTTGCCCTTTTCTAAAGTTTTTTGATTCAAAGTTGTCTCGATTTCGATAATTCGGTCAAAAGAGATTTCTCCACTGGCTACTTCGTCTGCTGTCAAAAGTGTATGAGGAATCAATTCTATAGAACTTTTATCAATATAAGGACGACCACTTAAATTAAAATCCATCTCGGTTAGTTTCCCCTTCACAACCGATCTTAAACAAGTACTTTTGATTTCCTTTTTTTCTACAAACTGAGGAATCATTTCATAGATTTCCTCTCTTGGACAAGGTCGACTAAATGTCTTTCTTCTTTTCGCTATAAATAAATTTTTTATTTGGTACTGCATAATTTCCTCCTAATAGATTACATCCATTAAATAAAGGCCTTCCGCAGGAGCGGTTTTGCCTGCCTTCATTCGATTTTTACTTTCGATTACTTTAACTACCGAATCCGGTTTTACTTTATTTTCACCTACTTTAATTAAGTAGCCTACCATATTTCGAATTTGATATTTCATAAATCCGGTTCCTTCAAAATAGAATTCTAAAAGATCACGATTTAATTTATTCCTTTTAATAGATACTTTGTAAATAGTCCTTGTACATTCTTCTTTCATACTATTTTCAGATACAAAAGCACGAAAATCGTGTGTGCCCTTAAAGTGTTTAATGGCTTTCTTCATAGCCCCTACATTTAACGTGTGATTGTACTGATAAACGTAGTCTCGTTCCAACGGATTATATTCACCTAAGTTCATCTTGTATAAATACTTCTTCCTTTTCACATAGTAACGAGCATGAAAGTTGCTCTCTACTTCTTCCACTTTAATCACATGTATATCTTCACTCAAATTGCTATTCAACGCACGTTTTAACTTGTTTAAAGTAATTTCTACATTCAAATCAAAATGCGCTTTTTGCCTTAGAGCATGCACTTTAGCATCCGTTCTGCCAGAGGCCACTAAAGGTGTTTTTTTCTTTTGATTGATAAAACACAAAGCATCCTCTATCTCTTGTTGCACGGTTCTTAATTCTGGTTGACTTTGAAACCCTGCAAAATGAGTTCCATCGTACGAAAAAGTAATTAAATAACGCTTCATAACTACCCTCCCAACACCAAAGCAAAGATTAAGAACAAGATATGACCCATCAAATAATTGCGATCCCATAAATGAAACGTATACGATGAAATTCTAGTTCGTCTAGGATAGACTCCATAAAATCTGAGTTTCTTTAATGTCTTAATCTCCGTCATTTCCATCTTAGTTTCATTATAACATCTTTTTATGAGATCTCGTTTTAATCTTGTATTTTCAGGAAGTCCATAACTTTTACCAATTCTTTCCAACTCTCTATAACGTTTTTTTAAAAGACGAAGAAAACTAAGTCGATTGGATAACCTGATTGAAAAAGAACTATTGATAGGCGCTACGATTTCAAGTAAGTATTCCATTTCTTCCAAAGAAGCTTTGCTTAACACCAAAATGCCATATAAAAGAATTAAAAGGAACTTACTAAATCCTAACCAGAACGGAACAAAAAGGGCAAGTAAATTAAGAACGAAGGATACAAGTACACCTTTTTCCAACCAGTCTTCTCCTTTTAATAAAAAGAAGAAAAGGGCATTTATAGCAAGCAAATAATAAGGATTTTTGATAAATAGAATAGCCACGACCATAAGTATTCCACTTACCACCTTATTTACTGGATGCATCTCTTTTAACCAACTTTTATCGATCCACATGTTTATAAATATCCTTTATGATATCGCGAATATCCTTATGGTATGATAATCGCACTTTTTTATCTCTTGCTTTTTCCGTAAACTGTACAAGATAAGGAACTTCCACTTTATATCTTTTAGCAAGTTTCATATCTTGGAAAAAGGAAGCACTATCTCTTAAAATAGAGCCACTCTGGTGATGAAGGAGTAACACTTCATCTACAAAGGTATAGAGTAAGTTACTATCGTTACTAGCAATAATAATCATCTTATGATACTCTTCTTTTAATTTCTTAAGAAGATGAAGAAGCCTCTTTTTATTCGTATAATCCAAATAAATCATCGGTTCATCTAGAAGAAGTACTTTAGGATTATATAAAAGGGCTACAGCTAATTGAATGAGTTTTTGTTCACCTTTTGATAAAATCTTTATATTTTTATCTAGATAAGTATCATCAAGCCCCACAATTTTTAAGGCATCATTCATTCGTTTAGCTAAATCTTTAGTTGGATAATTTAATGCTTTCACTAGAAAAGCCATTTCATCCTTAACCGTACTTTCAAAGAATTGATCACTTACTTCTTGGGTAACCAAAGCAACTTTCCTTCTAAAAGAAGAAAGATTCTCATTCGTCAACACTTCATCATCGATTTGAATAGTACCTTTAACAGGAAGATAAATAGCATCTAGTAGCATCATAAACTGTGTCTTTTTCTCTCCCATTAAACCAATAATCTTAGGTCCTTCTAAAGTCACATTTAACTTGGTAAAGATATTGTGTTCTTGTTGATGAAAAGTTATGTTTTTTAACGTTATTTCCATAAAGTATTCACCATCCTATCCACATCCAGTTCAATATGATCAAGTACTTCATAGAATTGTAATTTCAAAGAAAGATCAACCATAAAAGGAAGTTCCAATCCAATTTGATTAAGGATTTTTTCTTCTTTCATAACGGAAAGAGGATTTCCTTCCATCACGATTTTTCCATCGTTTAAAATATAAAGATAGGAACTAACAAGTGCATCACTTAAGTTATTGCTAAATAGAAGAATGGTCATTTCTTCTTTCTCATTTAATTCTTTTAAAATGTGCAAATACTTTTCTCTTTCTGCTTCGGTAAAACCTGCAAAAGGATTATCTAAAAGAAGTAGTTTAGGACGATGTAATAAAGAAAGGGCAAAAAAGATTTTCTTTTTTTCAGAAGAAGTAAGTCTACTTGTTTTTTTATCTAGTAGATCTTCAATTCCTAAAAAAGTACTTACTTCCTTAATTCTTTTTTCAATCTTTTCTTTCGGATAATGTAAGTTCTCTAAAGGAAATGCCAGTTCTTGATAGACTTCCTCTTTAAAGAAACTATTTTCAATATCCGATAGAACAATGCCAATGGT